>NZ_VPBP01000051.1:0-10546 GCF_013418685.1 Acinetobacter sp. YH12129 | reverse complement strand
CTATATTGAATAGAAAAACGTGCTTAAAACGCAAATGAGAGCGAAATAGGAGAACAGTTTAGAGTCGTGTTCAGGACTTTGGCTCTATTTTACGAGTGAGTGAACTCGAATAGCTTTGGCTATTAATCTTTGATGTTTTAACGTGCATCACCATTACCGCGCCAACGCCTAATTTTTTCTCAGTAGCCAAACTTTAAAAAAATTAAATTTGCTGTTTTTCAGTGTTCTACATTACAGAAGCCAATCTGTTAGGGAAGCCAATCCCAAGCAAAACACTGTTTTAGATATTTCACATCAACCACCATCGGCTCAGACTTTCGTTCATCTAAACTTTTGTTTTACCAAAAGAAGCGCTTACGTTTTTATTCGCTCGAACTGATATATCAAGTTAAATAACAACCTGAATCTACTAATCTGATCTCCAACACTCATAAAGATTCTCACGAACCACAACCTTGCATGTTGCCTGCACTTCATTTCAAAGATGCCATGCTCAAAACGGTCTTGAGTGCGTCCCAAGTTATCCAACCTTGTCTTAACGTGTAGATCGCTTATCTGCTGAATTTGCTCTGTGTTCCATGTTCCGCCCCCCGTAGTTCCAAGAAATTAGGGGCATTAATACAGTTTACAAATCGTCAAAGCAGGTAAAGCACTTTCACTACCAAATGCGAGTTTGACCGTTTAAAACGGCTGACACGCAATTACAGGCTTGAGCTATCCATTGATCTCAGCTTTGCAGCTTGGAATGTCATCACGACAAATTCACCAAACTACAGTCTGAGTACCGATTGCGCCATCTTTCGACTTGCAACCCTGTTACGTCACCGTAACCGCAAAAGCCCACCTGTTGGTCATACGTCTGTTATCGCTAACAGCTCGTAGGGTTTATTAACGAGTTTATCCATCCTTGAAAACTCTCAACCTCTCAAAATTGGCAGGGTTTACTTAGTCGCCTAAGTTCCCGTGTCCTTGTCGCCCAACTACAGTTCCCCGACCTAAAAGAAGATCGAATGGAATGAGTAGAAAAGGGGAATCACACCCCTCAGCCCTCGTTGCGGCCGCGCCAGCTAGATTTCTCACGCACGCAGCTACACCGATGTAATTCATCAAAATGGCAGTAATGATGAATCGGCAGATGCTGATTCTCGAAAGGTTGGCTAAACCCTTGAGAATCAGACAAAAATATCTAAAAAACAAAGGTTTGGCAGACCTAATAAAAACAGCAATATCTAGATCCAAATTATCAGATTGCAGGGATTGGGTCAAATCGCTAGGAACTACTAAATTGTTAAATCCCAATAAGGAATTTATCATCAATTTTTTTAAAAATTTAAGGTATTAAATTCTGTGATTTAAAATTAAATCACTTTAAATCTCTATTGTTAAATTCCAAAAAAAAGGCTACTTTGACTAAAAGAAGCTCTTTGGGATGTTGTTATGATCTATTTTTCAAATTTTTCTACATTAGCGATGCAAAAGTTACAAGATGAAATAACAAGATCGAATTGTGTTCTTTTTGCTGAAGTGAATATGAAGTTTTATGATAACGAGGAGTTTATAAAATTTGTTGAGAAATGGACTGAGCGTTATCAGCTCACGCTATCTCCAAAAGAACGTTTTAAACAAAAGAAAAAGGGTCATCCTACCTTTGATTTAATCATCAAGCCGAATCTGGTGGGTGATGAAAATTTCACAAAAGACTTAATGCTTTTAGCTAAGACTGAACCTGAAACCTTCGCTCGTTCTGATTTTGATTTTTTAAATCAATCTGAACATTATTTACAGATGAAGTTCTTTTTATTCTGCAATATTGATAGTCCTCAAATCTATGATGGGCTTATTCCTATTGATCAAGTGAATAACACGCTGAAACAGCATATTGATGGGGTTGAAAAGTTTTCCTATGTCTTTGATTCACCAATTCAATTCGGAAATTATGAGCTTGTACGTTTAACTCAAAAACGCTCAATCAGAGACGATTTAGAGGGACGTGAAAAAAATGCTTCCGATTGGACTTGGAGGATTGGATCTGAATCTTATAGCAAGGTGCAGAAACAGGGTGAGGTACTGATTAATCGTTGGAATCAGTGCATTGAAAAATCTGAGGAAGAAAAACAGGCATATTTTGAAAAGCATTTGAAAATCTTGGAGGGCTATCTTGGTTTTAGAGGAGTTCGGAAACAGGTCGGGACTTTATGGGCTAAGGAGCGTAAGGTCTTTAAGGCAAAATATGGTGAAAAATATTTGCCCTACTATCGTCCTTTAAAATTGAATTATGTTCAGCGTCTTAAATCAGGACTTAACGCAAATGCAGAGCCATTGGAGATGATTGAACACATGAAAAAAGCAATTCAAAGTGCAGTGAAATAGGAGGTTTAGATGGATATTGCATCCCAGAAAACGACTGAAAAATTTGGAAAAATTCCAAATTTATTTAAATCTAAGTTTCTATTCTTCTTTTTAGGCTTTTGGTTGATGACAACGGCTTTTTATTATGCCGGTGTTGTTCCTAGTGATGACTATTCAGTGATCTCAAAAGCTCTGCTGTTACTTGCTTTAATCTCTTGTTTTTTAGGGAAAAGGTAAGCTATTAGACTGGTCATTTCGTATAACGTGTATTATGTTAATTTTAGATAATCTTTATGATTCAAAAAAATTTTCAGGCAACTCAGCTTCAGGAATAACGTCTAATTCAACTAAGGCTAAAGAGTTTTCTTGTACTTTTTTTTTCATTTCATTAGATTCATCTGACCAATCCTCATCGAAAACTAGAATAGTGCCTTCATTTAGATCGTTATTAACATCGACAATTTTGTAAAGGTGAGGCATTAATTTTTCATCTACTTTAATGGGTACATAGCAAATAGAAGTAGTTTCTAATCGGTGTGGAAAAACATTGATATCTCCAAAAAAATAGCTATTAAGATACACATAATCATTCTTAGGATATTCTAATACGACTTTAAAAAGTTGAATTATTTGCTCAAGATTCAAGACCTTTTTGAAAGTCATAACTAAACCTGTTCTATCGAAACTAAAACTCGAAAACTGCTCTGTTTCTAACGATCCATTCCAGAGTCCAAAAATTTCAAAACTGTCTTCTTTTCTAAGATTAAATAGATATTGTTTCGCTTTTTCTGAAGGGAAAGGATAGTCTAAAGGTGGTTTTGAGCTAGTCGCATTATTGATATACCAAGTCTTAAAAATAGGATCAATTTTTGACAGTTCAGATATAATCTGCTCAACTTTTTCTAGTTGTTCAAGAATTTCATTCTCATTATTACCAAGAATTTTTGGTATTCGTGTACTAAGAAAATATTCTCTCATACTGAAATCCTATATTATAAAGGCATAAAAATTGTTGACACTATGTTACGACTGAAACGATCAAAATAGACTTTAGTTTCTTTTTCATAAAAATACCAATTCAACTGTTTTATATACATCTTTCAGAATTTTTGAAAAAAATAAATCATCTGATAAATCTATGTAACATAATGGCGGTTATACGAAACGAGAGCAGTAGCTCTCGTTTTTTGATGCGGAAATTGCTAGAATGCTTGTACGCCATTGACGTACAAAGAATCTATGTTATTCATTGAAACCAGTATCTTTACCAAGCAAATCAAAGACCTTGTATCTGATGAGGAATATCATCAACTTCAACAAGATCTATTGGTTCAGCCAGATAAAGGGGACTTAATCAAGAATGGCGGTGGCATTCGAAAAGTACGTTGTGCTCAAGGGAATAAAGGCAAAAGTGGCGGTATCAGAGTAATTTACTATTGGGTAAATGAGGATGATCAAATCTTTT
The DNA here is from genome assembly GCF_013418685.1 of Acinetobacter sp. YH12129. Classification (NCBI taxonomy): domain Bacteria; kingdom Pseudomonadati; phylum Pseudomonadota; class Gammaproteobacteria; order Moraxellales; family Moraxellaceae; genus Acinetobacter; species Acinetobacter sp. YH12129. Next base: position 6,732 of record NZ_VPBP01000051.1, on the reverse strand, counting down.
TCTTGGTGGCTTATCCAAAATCTGTAAAAGATAATCTAACGGATAAAGAAACCGCCATTCTGCGCCAACTCGTGAAGGAGCAATTTCATGGATAACAACTTATTTGATGACTTAGTTGCTTCGATTAAAGAAGCAGGAGCAATCAAGCGCAAAGAGATCCAAGCTAGTCGAACGACCGAACTTGAATTACCAGATATTAAGGAAGTGCGAGAAAAAACTGGTTTAAGTCAAAGCGAATTTGCAGCACGTCTCCACATTAGCCATCGTACTCTACAAAACTGGGAACAAGGCCGACGCTATCCAACAGGACCAGCAGCAACATTGATTCGAATTTTAGATGCACATCCTAGTCTTATTTAAAAAAATGCATTAAAAAATGGGAGCTTAGCTCCCATTTTTTGACTTCGTATAACGTGTATTATGTTAATTTTTAGTTAATATAAAATTTAGATAGCTTCTGCAACTAATTTTAAAGCTGATTTAATTTTTTGCTTATTCTCATACATTTTTTTGTCAGCTTGTTCTGCTGCAAAATATAGCCCACTACTGGGATGCCTCCTATAAGGCAAGACATCTGATCGAGAAATTTTTTGCCAAGCTCAAGCAGTATCGTGCCATTGCCACACGCAATGATAAATTGGCTCAAAACTTCTTATCAGCGATCTACCAGGCTTCAACAATCATCTGGCTTAATTGATGACACACCCTAAATATTTCTAGAATATTCTCTTAAAATCTCATACACCCTAATTTTATCTTCATATATAGTTTTCTCTATCACCTCATTGATCTCTTCATTCGTCCACTTTTGAGACTTAGCCCTACAAATGAATATTGATTGCAAAACAAATTTGTGCTCACCTTTTCTCAGATAGAGATTCTTTACTTTTTTTTCCATAAGAAACAATTAAATAGCTTACTCCTTCTAAATTCTATACCAATTAGAAAAACTTCACTGTTAATTAAAACTTAATAAAATCCTAAACTTGCAAAATAATCTAAATATCAGTTACTTAATGATCAGAAAAATATTATTATTGTATTATTAATGTTTAATATTTGTTGTTTGTATGTTCTGGATTCTTATAGCAGTTCTAGTTTTGATTAGTACACTATTAATTATTTCTATGGTGAAGGAATATCTTAAAAATCCTTTCAGATAAATGACTCAATTTTAATCCATTTAACATAATAGAGCTTATACGAAACGCTTTTTAAAATATCCTTGTTTTTCATATAGTTAAAAAATTTTCATCCCCCTGAAAAACAACAAAAAACCGACTTGGAAACAAGTCGGTTTCTTTTTGAGCAATTTTGATACTTCTTGCCAATAAAATTGATCAACATTTAATCAATTTGTCATTTTTCTCTGCGTTATCAAGAGAGCGCTGGCTTAAATTATCCCCAATTTCTGCGGACAACTCTTGGGATAAAAATCCACCAATTTTGTACGCTTTGGCTCACACCAATTCCGGCCCTTTACGCCTATACGATCTGGCTACAATTTCCTATGATGGATTCATCAGGAACAGGAAGTTCCGCACAATAATAAAAATACAGATACGCACAAGGACAGTAAGGTACGACAGGAGTTATACCAAGCGAACCCATACGAAAAAGCCCGACATCTTGTCGGGCTTTTTTATTGTCTATTGTTTTTCATTCACTTGAGAGAGCAATTGAGGAGTTGAGGATTTGAGAGTTATGTATAAGATTTGGAAAAAGAACATTAAATATGCACTCACTAATCGAGAAGATCGACTTTTATATAAACGATATTCTTCAATAGTTGCCTCACGAATAAAAGTTCCACGATTGTTTAAGACATACTTTAATCCATCTTTTTCGACATTAAAGTTATCCAATAGCCCTGTAGTTATAAAGAATGTTGCAATTGCGTAGATAAATAGGATGATGGAAAGAGCATTAAAATTAATCTCTAATTTTTCAGAGAAGACGGTGATAGCTACAACAAAGAGAGGAAAAATTAAGAAGATACAAAGTATGAAAGAGAATGCAAAATGAAAAAAATAAGAGCTTAGATTGATCAGAGCAGCAAGAATGCATGTAATAAGTGTGAAAGAAGATAGAGTTCTCATAATTATTGGAGATTTTGAAAAAGTTTTCGCATTATCTAATATTGCTTGAACTTTATATAATACATGTTATTCCAAAGTAGAAATGTCCTACCTAATTCGTATAAGAGATTTTATGTTAAATAGAAAGTTAGTCAGGTTTACTGTGAAAAGCAGACAATAAACCTGACGTAAAGAGTTTGTGAATTATTTAAGTAAAGTGTCTTTAAACATAGGTGTTAAAAGCTTATTCCCATATTCACTTAGGTGATCTCCATCACGATAAATAGGTCTATTCTTGTATGTGGAAATACATTCATTATTTTTACATAATATTTTAGATGCATCTAAAACTTCCACATTACATTTATTGGCACTTCTATTAATAATTTTTCGTATTTCTTCTGATCGACTCAAATAGCTATCATATGAAATTGATGTTTTTTCATTTCTTCCATAAAAAGAATTTTTAATAATCTTTTGTGGAGCATTAAAACCTAGTTCTGGGATAGGTTGAATAATATAAATTGGATTGTTTGTGGCAATCTTACATAAAGTTTGCTCTAAGTTTTTTTCAAATGCAGCCAATCTATTTTTTTGAGAAACTTTGGGATTATTTTCAAAATAAATTAATGGCTTAGATCCTTCAGGTGGTATGCGGTCAGGATCATTCTCTCCTATTAAATAGCTTGGATATCTTCCTGCTAAAATAATAGGAATATTTTTGTATTTTTGAGATTGAATTAATAATAATCGTTTTTTATTAATTTCAGGACAAATGCTTTGTTTATCATAATATTGTAAATTTAAAATTAAAGGACATGACGATGTAGATAAAGAAAGGACCCCTTCTGATTTTAAATCAAAAATAGAAGATAGCGATGTTGTTAATGAGTCAGCATGACTATCACCTATAATAATAGCTTTAATATTAGACGATTTCCCTATAACACATTCATAGAAATCTTGCTGATCACATTTATAAGGATTTGAATTACGTTTTTCTTTTTCAGCAATTTGAGCTGTTTTTGAAAGTCGTGAAGCTATTCCATCAGTTGTTTTTATAGTATAACCACAGGCTAAAATAACTAAAAATATATAAAAAGGTCTAACTTTATATATTTCTTTCCATGATGAATATCGTGGGAAATTAATCTTTTCAATGAATTGATAACTTAAGAATCCAAGTAAGATGGAGAGTGGAATGCCGTATACCCACCAATTTTCAAATGCAAAGTAGAATCCAAAAACGACTAAAGGCCAATGCCATACATAGATCGAATAAGACCATTTTCCGACATAGTTAAAAACTATGTTATTGATGATGAAATTATTTTGGAAGTTACTTACGATAATTAAATATGCACCAAAGACAGGTATTATTGCCATATAACCAGGCCATAATGTATCTTTTGACATTAGGAAATATGAAGCAACAATAAGTACAATACCTAATGATTGAATTGTAATTTGTTTTATCTTACTTTTAACTGACCAAGGATATAAAAACGCCAACCCACCGAGTAACATCTCCCATGCTCGGCTTGTAAGTAAGAAGTAAGCAGTCTTACTGTCTTTGTAAGTTGCATAAATACAGTAAATAAAACTCGCTAGAAATAATCCTATAACAACACGTTTTAGATTTGTAAAACTGAAATATTTTTTTAGAATGACAATGAGAATTGGGAAGAAGATATAAAATTGCCATTCAACAGATAGTGACCATGTATGTAGTAACCACTTTGTATGCTCTGCTGTATCAAAATAACCACCACCTTTTGCAAATAAAAGATTTGATATAAATAAAGAACTTTTCTCAACTTGTCGCCCTAAGTCACGATAGTCACTAGGGATTAAATAGAACCAACCAAATACGAGTAAAACAGCTGACATTGCAGCTAATACAGGGATGATTCTATTTGCTCTGGCGTTATAAAATTTGAATAAATTAAAGGTCTTTTTTTCCACGCCACTAAAAATAATCGATGTCATTAAAAAGCCAGAAATAACAAAGAAAACATCAACCCCAGCAAATCCACCTGGTAGCGATTGTGGATTAAAGTGAAAAATAACTACAGCAAGAACAGCAATTGCTCGTAATCCGTTTATATCGTATCTAAATTGCATAGAAAAAGTGCAGTAAATCAGTAAATTGGCATATTCTATAACTTAATGAAATTGAAATCAGAATTAATTATTAATTTTAAGTTTTCCTAAAATTAACATAATACACCTTATACGAAATGAGTTATAATTATCCTTAGAAATCAATGATGTAGTTTCTAGTTGATAGCCCACCTTCCCCAAGGTGGGTTTTTTTTATGATTTTTCACGTTCCACGTCTATTCTTTGATCAATGTTTCACAACTTTGATTAGCTCAGTTGAATAGTACCCTTAGCCATTCGGCAGAAAAAATCGGCTCCAGAAGCCTCTTTTTGGCTGTTCCGGCTCTACCTGCTCCGGCACGGGAATCCGCTTATTTTCTGTCTGCTCCGGAGTAGTCAATCCGTCATGTTTCGGTTCTGCTGTGTCCAGATCGGGATCTGTTTTGACCATGCTTGATTGCACTGGTTCTTGATCGGTAAACGTAGTCATATTAGGTTTCGGGGCTTCTAACAGTCGTTGTATTGCTTCTATTTGATTGTCTTTTGCTTCTAGTTGTTCTCGTTGGAAAACCTCTCGCTCATGTGCAAGTTCTAGTTGTTTTTTCAGAATGTCTACTTGCTGTTTTAGCATGTCTACTTCTGTCTCTTTTTGTACTGATGTAGACTGTAACGTGGCTACATTCTTGTTGTTGTGCGATGGTTCGCCAAATACTCTTATAGCTTCTGATAGATCTATCTTTCCATCACTATTTTTTGATAAATCTCCTTTATTTATACGCTTATAGATACTTTGTCGATTCATTCCATAGAGTTGAGCTAATTCAATAACTGATAGTGCTTTCATCATGTAACCCAAGTAAAAATCTGTATGCCAGTAGACAGTATTTAGTTATGTAACGTTACATCAATGATTTAACGATAGCCAACTTTTTCAAGATAAGGATGTAATTCTTGAAATTTAGTCGGATCTTGAAGCATTTCCGCAATTCTTATTGCAAATTGTTGATAGCTTTCAGTGCCCTGAGAGTATTTACCCATTTCAGGTAATTCCGAAAGCTTGTTAGCAAATAGGTGGCGTTGAGCATCTGTAATTCTGGAAAAAATATCTAATGTATTAGGATCTTTTTTACGCTCTATAGCTTTGTTCATATTTTTTTTCTGTTTAAAGCTAAAAGAGAACCCTGAAATAGAGCGCCCTTCTTTATGTTGTTCTACTTTAACGATGATATCTGTATGTTCATTTATCTGTTTGACTGCTGATTCAAGTACACGTCTTTTAAATGTATCTAACCTTGGGTAATCATCTGACGTTAAACCAAGCTTTGAACGAAAGTCAGAAACCTCAAATATAGGAGTCTTACCGACTTCGCGCCATGCTATAAGTAATTCATAGAGTCGAATGGCATATTTTCCTGTTAATTGGGAAACTTGTTTTAACTGATAACTTGTAAATTGTTTTTCTAAACGTGTAATTAAGGGTACTACATCCATTGTAAAAGTAACCTCTAAGGTTGCAGCATCATCAATATAAGAAATATTTTGAACCCATCGAGAGATTACTTTCTTTGATTTTCCTGTTTTTTCATCAATTGTTTGATAGCTAAACTGTCTACCAAAAAGGTTAGTAACTGCTGTTTTTAGGGCTTTGTAGGCGGCATGTTTATTAACATTAAATCTGCTCATATAGTCACTGGCATGGATCCGTAGCCTAGTGTTTGCATCAATCCCTGTTCTTGTTTCTCTTGCTTGTAAGATAGCCAGTAGAATTAACCGTTGTTCTACGGTATCCAAATTATAACTCGCATTAATTAAAGCGTTATCTTTTACTATTAATTCACTGGTAGGCATTTGCTACACCTTTATTATACATGCTGTTATTACACCATCATTAATCAATGGTGTAAATAGGTGACTTTTTGGTGTTGTATAGGTGACTTTTTGGTGTTGTATAGGTGACTTTTTGGTGTTGTATAGGTGACTTTTTGGTGTTGTATATCCTTTGTATGTATTATAAATAAAGGCTCTTAGCATATCTAAAAGTATTTAAAAACATTAAAAATAATTAAAAGCCTTTCAAATGAAAAATTGCCCTATGTTTTCGCTACGCTCAAACTCTATTGAATCTCGCTTTCGCTCGATTCGAGGGGCAATTTTTTGGCGTATATTTTCGTGAATTTGAAAAAAAGCAAAAGCAAGAATGAATTCGCTTCGCTCATAAAGCTTTTTTGCTCGCTTCGCTCGATCTAGACATCAATTTTCTGCAAGTGATTTACTATTTTTAAGATTTTGATATTAAAAAATTGTTTTTCAGAGAGTCTAGGCGCAACTTTTTGTATGTTCGCTCGTAGACACTCGCTCTGTAATAACGATTAGACGCAAAAAATAGGGGGTATTCGCGATTTTTCACTGATTACCAATAAAAATCTATATTGAATAGAAAAACGTGCTTAAAACGCAAATGAGAGCGAAATAGGAGAACAGTTTAGAGTCGTGTTCAGGACTTTGGCTCTATTTTACGAGTGAGTGAACTCGAATAGCTTTGGCTATTAAT
>NZ_VPBP01000050.1:0-10869 GCF_013418685.1 Acinetobacter sp. YH12129 | reverse complement strand
TGTTCAAATGGCGATTCAGCGTTTAATTGGTTTTGGGAAAAAAGAAGAGTTTAAGGAAATTTTGGCAATTTTAAGAAAGCAGAATCCTGATAGGATAAGGGTTCTGTGAAATTTGTCGTGTACAGAGGAAAAAAATAAACAAGGTGCAGAATATTTAATTAATGCTGTGGCTGGAGTTGTAGGTGCTGGAGTAGGTAAAGGTGTCACTAAGGGGAAAGATGCTGATATTGAAATAAATCAAAAGCAATCTCTTGATGTGGGATGGGTTGATAATTATGGAAATCAAAAGAAAGTCACTGGAGATGGAACCGTGGCTAGAGATCATCAGCCGTCTAAAGCTGCATTATTAAAGAGAGCTGAAGACTTAAAGGAAGCGCCCTTAACTCAAGCAGAGAAAAATCGTATTATTAATGAAGGAATGAGTGTAACTGTACCAAATGAGGTGCATGCCGCAGGTCCAACCTATGCAGGAAAAAATAATAAAGGACTCATTGAAAATGATGCAAATGATTTACAAGCAGCACAAATTAGGGATTCTGAGGCAATGATAGATAATGCAAAAAAATTAACGCCTGAGTACGTTACAAAGTTGCAAGAAGCATGTACTACATTGAGCTGTAAAAATAATGCTGATTATGATAAATTTTTGAAAAATATTATGGATGAGGAGGCGAGAAAGAATGACAAATAAGTTTATTGATCATTTAATATCACTGTTGGGTAAGTCAAATATTGATGAAAAATTAGTTGATTTTTTTGTTAAAAATCAATTTGTGAAAAGTCAAGAGGAAATTAAATTACCAATTTATGATGAAGATGGTGATTTATTGGATGAGTATAATTTTTATATTAGTAAATATGATGAGGGATTGGGTTTTATATTTACTGATGAGTCTTTTTATTTAAATCAGGAGGACAAACCCATAACTGGTGAAAAAATATACTTAACGACTATATTTTTTTATAATGATGGTGTGGAAGGCTTTTCTCAATATAAACAAGAACTGCCATTTAATTTAAAATTTTCAATGAATAAAGCTGAAATTGAAAATATATTAGGAGTGCCATTATTTATTAAGAATGATGATGGCGTGGTTAGAAGCCAAAAATGGAAAATTGAAGATATTCCATTTACAATATATATTTCATATAACAATATAGGTGAGATTAGATATATTTCATTAAGTATTCCTTACTGATTTAGTTAAAGTCGTTCCTACCCTATTTTGAATAAAAAAGCGGTTCTTTATTTAAAATGGAGCTACATTAATAGTTTTTAAGGTAATCCTTCAATAAATAACCGAAGTTAAAAGTAGAGGTTAAGCAGCCATTAGAGGTGGCTTTCCTTTGTTAGCTTGATGTGGTCTTTCATGGTTGTAATGCCACAACCAGTTTGTTGCATAATCTTGTACTTCATCCAAAGTATCAAATAAATGCTTGCTCAGCCAACTATAACGTATGGTCCGATTATAGTGTTCAATATACGCATTCTGCTGTGGCTTACCCGGTTGAATATATTCAATACGAATACCGTGCTCAGTAGCCCAGCGCACAAATTCGTGACTGATAAATTCGGGACCTGAGATACCGTCTTGGTAGTCAATCAGGTTTTGAGATTATTCGACCACTAAATAATCTCTTCGATAGGCAGTCTGATGTTTTAAAACGCCATAACACAGATGTATAAGCTTGCGCATTGCAGCACCTAAAGCACACATTTTATTTTTACCCTGGCTTAATAATCGTTGATATAAAGCTTCAATGTGTGGATTATATTTAATCGCTGTTAATGCCGACATATACAATACTGAGCGTATTTTACTGTCACCTGCTTTTGATAAGTGACTTTGCTTGTTGACTGAACTGCCAGACAACTGATGTACTGGAACCAAACCTACATATGCAGCAGCTTGACTTGCTTTTTCAAACTTGTGCGAATGAAATAACCCCAACAGTAATAAGCCTGATCGTTCACCGATTGAAGGAATAGTTTGCAGTAATTTCAAATCCTGTTTCAATGTTGGATCTTGATCTATGTGATTATTTATTAACTTATCAATATGTTCAAGTTGCCGATTTAAATAGGCTTTGTTGCATAAACATTTTGCAAGGCACTGATTTTTAAAGGTTTGTGAAAATTTCAACCTAAGAATAAATTTAATAAAATCATATTCTTAGGTATTTGTGCAACAAAGCCGATCCGAATCGGAAGCCAAAAAGCTTTTGGGGCAGATTATTAGGACGGAAGTGAATTCATAGTAACTGTCCAAATGAAAGAAGAATCAGTGTCCTTTACGATAAGAATATGCAATTTATCTAAGAATTATATTGCTGAATAAGCTTTTAAGAATATAGGTTTGGGCAATAAAGCCTTTAAATTCTTTTACTGAATAAACCCTAAGTGGCCGATTTGGAATAGGAATGAGTGGTAGGGTGCGAATAGGAATAGGTGGTAGGTTTATGCTGGAATATGCATTGAGTCCAATCCTTGATCGTGGAGACTATTGTATTAGAAACAATAGCAGACCTAAAAGGCTTTACTGGTATCCATTGATTATTCAATAACATTAAATAGAGCCGTGAGACGTTGAAAGGCTCACAGAGTGGGAGGTAAAGTATATCCTCATCTCTCGTAAAACAGCTGACGAAGTCCGAGATAGAATCATTGCGTCAAAAAAAACGTGATATTTGAGAACTAAAAAAGAAGTGGTACTCCTACTGGTTACTAAAATTAAAGTATATTGAATAATAAATTTATAAAACAATACTTTACAAATCTATATGATGCGTAGTGTACGCATCATACATAAAGCGTTCTATTTTGATATAATTGATCCAATCAACCCATTGTTAGGTTTCATTTAAATTCCATGAGTCTTACTGAAATTAAAGTTCGCCAAGCTCATTGTAAGGAAAAAACCAGTTTTTTATCCGATGAAGATGGGCTTAGCCTGAAGATTGAGCCGAGTGGAAGAAAATCTTGGTGCTATCGCTATACAGATCCACAAACTAAAAAACGTCGACGCATTCAGTTAGGTCGTTATCCTGATTTATCGCTGAAAAAGGCACGACAAGTCAGAGATGACTTTAAAGACAATGATTTCTGTTTTGAACAAGATACTGCCTCTAATGTCATCACCTTTGGTAAGGTCGGGGAGGAGTGGTTACAGTTCAAACTGAAAAATGCCTTCAACGATCTACCCCGCTGTGGTGTACTACAGTTAGCAGAAAGATGCTTACAGCAAGATATTTATCCAGACCTTCAGGATCTACCTTTTCAAAACATCAAGCGTTATGACCTGGTTTCAGTAATCAAAAAAATAGAGGGACGCCAAGTAAAAGAACCTGTCAAGAAAGCTTGTAGTTATTTGAACCAAATTTATGACTACGCTGTAGCGATGGGTTATTGTGAATTCAACATCGCGCATGGTTTAAATAAAATCGCCATTAACAGTAAAATCAAGAAAAATTATCCGTATTTGAAAGCGGAGGATATATCTGATTTTAAGTATAAATTACAAAAATTGGATGCCCATCCGATTATTAAAAAAGCACTGCTGTTCAAATTACATACTGGCGTGCGAGGGGCTGAATTGTTATTGGCTGAGCCTCATCATTTTGATTTAAATGAAAAAGTCTGGAAAATACCTGCCTTGCATATTAAACAGTTTCGACGAAAAGTCATATTAGGCCATGAGATTCCCGACTTCTTAGTTCCACTTTCAGATCAGGCTTTAGATATTTTAAAAGACGTCATGCAATGGTCATACGGTGAAAAGTACATTTTTGCTAGCCCACGGAAACATAATCAACCGATTCATTTTAATACATTAAATATGGCTATACGTAAGATGGGCTATGGAAAACATCAATTATCCTCTCATGGACTACGTTCCACTTTTAGTACCATTTTGAATGACTCAGGTTTGTTCCAGGATAACTGGATTGAGGCACAACTTTCACATATTGATAAGAACCGTACCCGTGCCAGCTATAATCACGCTGACTATTTAGCCCAGCGGACTGAAATGATGCAGTGGTGGGGTGATTATTTAAGTACTGCTAAGTGAAAATCGTACTTTTATACATAGACTTAAAACATTATGGGGTTTCAAATGGATAGTAAACAATATACTTGCCGTGTTACATGGTCAGCAGAATATAATGAGTATGTTGGGTTGTTCGAACCACAAGCACTAGCCATTTGTTGTAATTCAGCTTTAAGCGCCCTTAATTCTTTCATGCGTTTATTCACTAGTGCAAGTTGCTGATCAATTAATGCATTAACGCTAGAGCAGCTTTCTTCTGGCTTATTTTTTAATTCGATAAGACGTTTAATATCATTGAGTGATATATCTAGGCTGCGACAATGCTTTACGAATTCCAATTGTTTAAGTGCTTTGCTATCATACAGCCTGAAATTACCTTCTGAACGATTTGGATTTAACAGAAATCCTTCTCTTTCATAATATCTAATCGTTTGTATTGAACAGCCCGATTTTTTTGACAATTCGCCTATTTTCATCAATTTCCCCCAGACATTTGACTCTATAGTTACTATAGAGTCTATAGTATAAGTATGCAACGAAAAGGATATATAAAAAATGACTGAGAAATATTTAAACAATACGAATATCGTTAATTTTGAACACAAAGATATCCAATCCTTGATCGATCAACGTAGGTGGAAAAACTTGGATAACTTCAACAAAATTGGTGCCGCTTATCAGTTTGTAAAAGATGAGATTTTCTTTGGTTATAATGAAAGCGATGATATTGCAGCAAGCGATGTGCTAGCAGATGGTTATGGACAATGTAATACTAAGGGTAATCTGTTAATGGCACTATTGCGTGGACTAGGCATTCAATGCCGATTTCATGGGTTTACCATAGACCAGCAACTACAAAAAGGTGCTATCCCAAGCTATGTATTTTGGTTAGCACCTAAATACATCATTCATAGTTGGGTAGAAGTTTACTTTGAAGGGCGTTGGATAAACTTAGAGGGCTTTATATTGGATGAGCAATACTTAAGCTCTCTACAGGAGAAATTTGACCAAGTAAAAGATGATTTTTGTGGTTATGGTGTTGCAACAAAGTGCTTTTCATCACCAGATACAGATTGGCGTGGAGAAAATACCTATATTCAAAAAGAAGGTATTCATGATGACTTTGGGCTTTATGATTCCCCTGATGAGTTCTATCTCGAAAAAGGGACTAACTTGTCGGGGTTCAAACGCTGGATATATCAACGCTTGATACGTCACTTGATTAATATGAATGTATCAAAACTAAGAAATAGAAAAGTACTAGAGGTACAAAATGCACAACCATAATCATAGTCATCAACATGGTAAAGATGACCGTATTGGTTGGGCATTTTTCCTTAATGTGACATTCACTATTATCGAATTTATAGGTGGTTGGCTCACTAACAGTACGGCGATAATGGCAGATGCAGTTCACGATCTTGGTGATAGTCTTTCAATAGGTTTTGCGTGGATTTTAAGTCGTTTTTCAGATAAAGAAGCATCAGATAAGTTTAGTTATGGTTATCGTAGACTTACTCTCTTTGGCGCATTGATAAACAGTATTGTTTTAATCATTGGCTCAATTTGGATTTTATTTGAAGCAATTCCAAAGCTGTCCAATCCTGAAATGCCTGTAGTCGAGGGGATGTTAGGGCTAGCGATACTCGGCGTTGCCGTTAACGGATATGCTGTATTAAAATTAAAAGCGGGTGAAACATTAAATGAGAAAGTGCTGACATGGCACCTTCTTGAAGATGTACTTGGATGGGTTGCCGTTCTTATAGTCTCTATCGTACTGTTGTTCGCTGAACTGCCGATATTAGATCCCCTTTTATCAATAGGGTTCACGCTGTTCATCTTGTTTAATGTTTTCAAAAACCTGAAATCAACACTCGTTTTATTTCTTCAAGCTGCACCCGATAAAGAGACTCAAAAGCGTATTAAACTATCACTAATGGAATTTCCTGAAGTTAATGGTATCCACCACATGCACTTTTGGTCACTAGATGGTGAAAGTCACGTTTTAACAGCGCACCTTGAGCTGAGTGACAACTTTGACGTTAAAGAATTAATTAGGCTTAAACAAGAAGTTGCAGCTAAATTATCTTCCTATCATTTATCGCATACAACGATAGAGTTTGAGTTTTTAAATGAAAATTGTCGGGATGAAGCGCAGTAAGCTTTATCAATAAAATGTTGGGCATACAATATTAAAAGCAGCTTAATTAGGCATAACCTAGTAATTAAGCTGCTTTTTTTGATTTTAAATTTCGTCGGATTGCTGTTTGCTACTCTCAGAGCCATGCGCCCATTGATATAAAATAGGCAATACAAACAAAGTTAAAATTGTAGAAGATACAATACCGCCGATAACAACTGTTGCTAGTGGTCGTTGTACTTCTGCACCAATTCCAGTGTTTAACGCCATTGGAATAAAACCTAAACTTGCGACCAGTGCCGTCATTAAAATAGGTCTTAAACGAATGATGTGCTGAGTTTCCATCATTGTCTTGGCTTGATGCGGATCAGTCTAAAGCATTCTCAGGAATAGAGGAGCTCGTTGCTGATGTTGTCGCTGATATGATTAGCAATAATGAAAAAGTTCCTACACCACTCTCCGGGAAAATATAGTAGGCAGTTTGTTGTCCTTGTTCTCAGTGGTTCAACAAAAACTAGCCCTCGAAGCCGCAGAACGTGGCGTGGACATAAATTGTTTAGTATCAGTAAAAAGAGCGATGTAATTTTAGTACGAGTGAGTGATAGAGCAGGAACCTATGCTTCATATATTCAGTAAATGGTATGTTTTTGAATTAATAGGTATTTTTAAATAAAGCTTTCTTTGATTTAGTGCTTTTTATTTAATAAATTAATTTTAAAAACAACTTAGGCTAATTGATAAACACTATCTGGAAAGATTAAAAGAAAATATTTTTTAATTTCTGCTAATTCATTTAAGGCAGGTTCCCTTTCAAGCAGTTGAAATGTCCAAATAAGTACAGCCTGATGATTATCATAGCAAGTATTTACTCCAAGAAAATTAGCCATTCCATAACTTCTATTGATGTTCATTTCTTTAATTAATTGATTTCCTAAGTCACGAGCTTGCTGGCTGATCAATAACTCATTTGGTAACACGGCGGTCATCTCCACAAAATAATCTAATGCAGGTTCAATCCTTATATTTAAAAAGTTATAATTTAGTTGAAATGGATAAAATATACTTTCTATAAGTTGTAATAACCTGCTGTAGGTTAATTTTAGCAAAGTATTACTCAGTCAACAACTTCAAATAACCCACAGCAAGTTATTTTTTGTAAATTAATTTAAATATGATTACTTGTAAGTTATCTAGCCTCATGGGCGATAGAAAAATTTTAAAATTAAGTGAAGTGGTGCATGCAACAGGTATCAATCGCAACACGCTCACAAGTATGTATTATGACCGTGCTGTACGTATTGAATTACCAGTCGCCGATAAGTTGTGTAAGTACTTTAACTGTACGATGAATGATTTGTTTGAGTTTAAGGAAGAAGTTGAAGAAAAAGATTAACTTAATACTTCGTTTGATAAGTTTTTCGAAGAAAAAGACTAGCCAATACTTAGTTTGATAAGTTTTTCTCTGCAGATCTAATATTGAATTTTATAAAATATCATTACAAACAGAGGTGGTTCCACTTGTTTGAACAACTAAAAGCGTATTTATAAGTGATATTCCGCTCTAGTTAAGCCACCTTGTTTTGTTGGGGTAGCTGATCATAGTAAAACTCATTTGGTGTCATTTTGTCTAGACTCGAATGAGGTCGTTTCAGATTATAAAACTCAAAATATGCACTCAATTGCTTTTTCGCATCTGTGACACTGCTATAAGCTTTGAGATACACCTCTTCATATTTAACGCTCCGCCATAATCGTTCAACCATCACATTATCTACCCATCGACCTTTACCATCCATACTGATTTGAATGCCATTTGATTTCAATACATCAATAAATGCATCACTGGTGAACTGACTGCCTTGGTCTGTATTCAATATTTCAGGTGATCCATATTTTTCAATCGCTTCATTTAAAGCCGAAATACAAAAATCCACCTCCATACTAATCGATACCCTATGCGCAAGTACCTTGCGGCTATGCCAATCAATCACAGCACATAAATAAACAAAGCCTTTTGCCATAGGGATATACGTTATATCAGTAGACCACACTTGATTACTGCGCTGAATAGCCAATCCTTTGAGCAGATATGGATATTTACGGT
Source organism: Acinetobacter sp. YH12129 (assembly GCF_013418685.1). NCBI lineage: Bacteria > Pseudomonadati > Pseudomonadota > Gammaproteobacteria > Moraxellales > Moraxellaceae > Acinetobacter > Acinetobacter sp. YH12129. Next base: position 2,576 of record NZ_VPBP01000050.1, on the reverse strand, counting down.
GAGCTTGATTAGCCTGGCTTAAATTTGGTTTGCAATATAACGCCTGAATACCCATTTTCTTCATTAAAGTACGTGTATGACGTCGTCCTATATGATGCCCTTGACGATTCAACAAATCACGCATCATACGACTGCCTGCAAAAGGATATTGCATATGTAATTCATCAATACATCGCATCAGCTTCAGATCTGATGAGCTAACAGGTTTTGGGCGATAATAATAACAACCACGAGAGACTTTCAGTAACTTAGCTTGTTTAGATACTGAAATCTGAAGTGAGTGATCGATTAACTTTTGTGGTTGAAGCGGCCCAGTTTCTTCAACACACCTTCTAAAAAATCAATTTCTAATGCCTGCTCACCGATTTTTGCATGTAACTTTTTAAGATCAATGGGAGGTTCTGATGGAGCTTTTGATTGATCGAAAGCTTGTGAGGAAGCTGAGATCAATTGATTTTTCCAGTCAATAATTTGGTTTTGATGAACATCAAACTCAGAACTCAATTCAGCAAGTGTTTTTTCTGCTTTGATCGCAGCAAGTGCTACCTTAGCCTTAAAGTCGTTTGAATGATTTCTTCTTGGTCTACGTGCCATAAAATACTCCATATATTGATGTTTATAACATCATTTGAGGAGCAGAGTATCACTTATAGGAGTTGTTCAAATTTCCGGATCCATCTCTAAGTGAGGAGGAAATGACTCTTACTATTCAGATGTTGTTTCAAGCTTTTTTTGATTGATAGAGTTTTATGTATTAAACTCTATATTGAAAGTAAATATATTGTAAAAATAGTATGTTATTTACTAATTGATTAAATTATTTACACTTATTCTGTATAATGCTCTATGAATTCATTACTTATTTTTTTAAATTAAAAATCATATGCAAAGCTTAAATGATGAAGAGTGTCGCCAAGTTGAAAGTGTAAAACAGCTTTTACAAAAAAATTTTAAAGATAAGCTTTATGCTATTTATTTATATGGTTCGTATGTTGATGGTGGTTTAAAACATAAAAGTGATCTTGATATTTTAGTTATTATTGAACGTGAAATTACCGATCAGGAAAGAAAACAATTAGCGCAGAATTTTCTAAATATATCTGTTCCGATTGGTCATGCTACAGCGCGTGCCTTAGAAATTACGATATTAGAAAAAGGGAGTATTACCAATAAAAATCATCCATATACATATCAGCTACAATATGGCGAGTGGTTGAGAGAAGAATTACTCAAAGGTGAATTACTTTATAGTCAATCTGATCCAGATATTAGTATTTTACTTAAAACTGCCCAATTACATAACATTACTATCTTTGGACCTGATATTTGCGATTGGTTAAATCCAATTAGCTATGAACAATTAATATTTGCCATGCAAAAAACTTATCCACAAATTATTGCTCATTGGAAAGACGATCAGGATGAATGTAATCAAATTTTAGCGCTATGCCGTATAGCTTATACATTAGATCATAAAACAATAGTTGCCAAGGATGTTGCTGCGACATGGTTTTTAGAATTCTTAAGTCAGATAGATCAAGACATTTTGCAACTCATAATAGATGAATATATTGGGCAAGGTCATGAGCAATGTTGGTTAGTTTTACATGATCAGCTTGCTAAAATTGTTAAAGAATTACAGCATAAAATTGAACCACTACTTTTTAACTGATGTGGAAGTAATGGATATGCTTCTTAGATTATTACCTCACTATATCTCTAAATACCGAAGAGACTTGATATTGCAAAGGGGGGCGTGGTTGGAGTTGCATGAAGATTTTAAATAAAAGCGGAGGAACTAGGGTAAAAGTTGCCAAAAAGTTTCTTCTGAAATGACTTTTATATTATGACGTTTAAGCAAAGCGGAGGTAACTCCATTGCCATAGATCTTATTCCCATTAAATTGACCATCGTAAATCATTGAACTACCACATGAAGGGCTATTTTCTTTAAGCACTACCAGAGTAGCTTTTAATAATTGAACTTTTTTTAAAGTTCTATATGCCCCTTCAATATAGATTGAAGTCACATCCTTTCCTGATTTTTCAATTACACAGGCTTTTCCATCTAAGACATCATCGCCATTACCTCCCGAAATCTCGGCAGGTTCGCGTGGTGTTGATAAACCGCCAAGAATCTCTGGACATACCATAGTAGCTTTTCCATCTTTGACTAATTTTTCGATTTTTTCGTTTAAGCTATGCGTCCCGTTATAACGTACCTTTAAGCCAGCCAGACAAGAACTTACTAAAATCATATTTCCTCTATGAAAAAGATATGTATCGATTTGCTATTTAGCCAGTACCTATTATTTTTTAAAATTAATAGGTTAGTGCTATGGATAAAACAAGAATTTAAATATGATCAATGCAAAGTGAGTTATTTTTTTTCTAACCCACAAAGCTTATAGATTAGTTTGATCCTTTTTGTTTAGAAAATTTATCAACAGTGATGTGTGCTGAATTAGCAGGAGACTTTCACTTGGGAGATTCTAGGCAGCTAACCGATAAAAGTCTTCTGCCATTTGATTTGGTGTCTTAAAATCCAAGCCTTTTTGAATTCTTCGCTGATTATAA
>NZ_VPBP01000049.1:0-13448 GCF_013418685.1 Acinetobacter sp. YH12129 | reverse complement strand
TCCAGATTTAAATCCAATAGAAAATATGTGGTCACGAGTCAAGGCGATTCGAACTAAGTTTAGAGTTAAAGATATTGATAAATTATTTAAAGATTACTGTAATGATTTATTTGGTATTTAGCTATATTTGAGGAAACGACATTTAAAAAACCATCAGACTGTGGGAAAAACACATAGATTTAGGCCGTAACATAGAGAAAGATTTGAGAAAGCAGTATGATGCAACAGGTCAAAATTGACAGAAAACATTGGCAGTCGATTTGCTAATGAACGAAGCAGTTAAATATTTAAAGTATTTGAGGTGAATGTGTCTTCTTTAACAGACGTTTCCACACATGTCCTGACAGAAGCGCAGCAGCGTATTCAGCAGGATTTACTGACAGCGCTTGATGCATTTTCAATTCCAGAACCCTTAAAAGGGGCGGTGTATCATGCTGTGATGTTGGGTGGAAAACGCGTTCGACCGGCACTTTGTTATGCAACAGCAGCGTTAAAACCCAATACCAATTTTGCAGCCGTACGCCGTGCTGCTGTGGCGATTGAATTTATTCATTGTTATTCATTGGCACACGATGATTTGCCGTGTATGGACAACGATTTACTCCGTCGTGGTCAACCAACCTGTCATGTGGCTTTTGGTGAAGATACGGCTTTACTTGCTGGCGATATTTTACAATCGATGGCTTTTGAAGTTTTAGGCAGCCGTCTCTTTGATCAAGGCCCAGCCGTTGAAGCGCCGATCATCTTGAAGCAAATGCAAATTTTAGCGACTGCAACATCCAAAATGGTCAATGGCCAAGTTCTAGACTTACAAGCGGAAGGCAAGCATGTTAGTCAGGATGAACTAGAAAACATTCATCGAAATAAAACTGGTGCTTTAATTTCTGCTGCAATCATGATGGCTGCAGTGACGATATTTAATGGCACAGATCAAGCCATTCCTAAACTCCGTGAGTTTGGTCTGGCGATTGGTTTAGCTTTTCAGGTGCAAGATGATATTTTAGATATTATTGCTGATACTGAGGCATTGGGTAAAACTGCAGGTAAAGATCAACAAGTGGATAAATCCACATACCCTGCGTTAATGGGCCTTGATCAAGCGCAAGCTTATGCAGAAGAATTACATGCTCAAGCGCTTCAAGCTTTGGATTATTTTGCAGAAGATGCAGCAGAATTACACAAGATCACTCAGTTTTTATTAAAACGTCAAAGTTAATATGACGTAGTAATGACATTAGCCCACAACATTTAACATGTTGTGGGCTTTTTTATATTTTGTACATTTGGAACAGAAGTCAATAAACCATCTACGGAATAGCTAAATGGATGACATGATAAAAAAAGGACGCTAGGCGTCCTTTTTTGCAGATATTAAAACTTAGAAATTAAATTTAAGTGCTATTGGTCTTAAATACTTTCTTTATAGATACGATCTGCTTCTTCAAATTTTTCAGTGACTTCGGCAGATGGTGCTTTGCCCATTAAGCTCACAATGATGATTGCAATGAGTGAGCAGATGAAGCCCGGAATAATTTCATAAACGCCTGTGTCGCCCCAGAGGTTTTTCCATAGAATAACCATAACAGCACCAACCACCATACCTGCTAAAGCACCATTGAGTGTCATGCGTTTCCAAAACAATGACATGATAATCAGTGGGCCAAATGCAGCACCAAAGCCTGCCCATGCATATGCTACGAGACCAAGGACTTTAGAGTCAGGATTAGCCGCCATATAGATCGCAAGAAGCGCAATCATTAACACCATGATACGGCCGACCCAAACCAATTCTTTTTGTGAAGCATTTTTACGTAAGAATGATTTATAAAAGTCTTCAGTTAAGGTACTTGAACATACTAAAAGCTGACAGCTTAGGGTACTCATGATCGCAGCTAATATCGCGGCCAGTACGATACCTGCAACCCATGGGTTAAATAGAATTTTAGTCAATTCCATAAAGACCGTTTCAGGGTTTGCTGTAACGACACCTGCCAGTTCTGGATGCTGTTGGAAATAAGCAATACCGAAGAAGCCTGCTGCAACTGCGCCACCGAGGCAGAGCGTCATCCATGTCATACCAATACGACGTGCATTGGGAATCGATTTAACAGAATCTGCTGCCATGAAGCGGACTAAGATATGCGGTTGACCAAAATAGCCTAAGCCCCATGCTAATAAAGACATGATTGCGACAAAACTTAAGTTAGCAAATACATCCATGGCTTGAGGGCGTGCCGCTTCCAGTGCCAGAGTGAACTGGCTTAAATCAGAAAACGACAACATGACCACGATAGGTGTCAGCAGCAAGGCAAAAATCATAAAGCCCGCTTGAATGGTATCGGTCCAACTGACAGCAAGGAAGCCACCAATAAACACATAGCTCACCGTTGCAATTGCACTGATCCAAAGCGCAGTGCTATACGACATACCAAACATACTTTCAAATAATCGAGCGCCTGCAACCATGCCTGAAGCACAGTAAATTGCGAAGAAAATCAAAATAATCACAGCAGACACGATACGTAAGATTTTCTTTTGATCGTTAAAACGATTTGAGAAATAGTCAGGTAGGGTCAAGGCATTATTTTGAACTTCGGTATGTACACGGAGACGACCTGCCACAAGTAGCCAGTTGAGCCAAGCACCGATGATCAGACCAATTGCAATCCACATTTCAGATAAACCTGAAAGATAAATCGCCCCCGGAAGACCCATGAGCAACCAACCACTCATATCTGATGCACCTGCTGAAAGGGCAGTGACAAAGCTCCCTAATCGGCGGCCACCTAAAATGTAGTCAGAAAAGTTACTGGTCGCACGGTATGCAAGTAAACCGATCACGACCATGGCGACAATATAAAAGAGAAAGGTAATTAGGGTGGGATTCAGGGAGCTCATACGGTATCCGCTTTGGCGTTGGACAATTGCGTTTAATTAGGGACTCAATGGGATTTGCCTAAGCCAAGTAGGTGAAATCGAACAATAAGTCCTAAAACGTCAAAAAAATAACGTGAAATTTAAACATAAATTGACAAACTTTGCCTTCTTTTTTGTTTTGAGCATAAAAATGGGCCGTATGTCACGACCCATTTTTATTAATGTGAAGATTTAGTTATTACGTCCCATCACACCACGAATCGTATTCAGTACATCCGCAGGTAATACCACAGTTTTGGCATTATTAGATTTAGCCATATCTTGCATGGCTTTGACGTATTGTTCACCCAGTAAGTACGCAACTGGAATTTCTTTATCGCCGACGGCTGAACTCACCATTTCAATTGCACGCTGAGAAGATTCTGCCAGTACCACTTGAGCTTCTGCATCACGACGAGAGGCTTCTAAACGACCATCTGCTTCTAAAATAGCCGCTTGTTTTTCACCGTCTGCCTTGGTCACTGTCGCACGACGTTGACGTTCCGCAGCCGCTTGCTCTTCCATTGCCGCTTGCATGGTATGAGAAGGTTTAATATCTTGAATTTCTACAGTTTTAAGCGTAATACCCCAGTCAGAGATATCATCAGAAATTGCGGCTTTAAGTTTAGCCTTAATATGATCACGCGATGAAAGTGCATCATCGAGGTCCATTTCACCGACAATTGAACGTAAAGAGGTTTGAACTAAGTTTTGAATCGCCCATGTGTAGTTTTCAATACCATAAACTGCTTTTTCAGGTGTGGTTAAATTGATATAAGCCACAGCATTCATCAGCAGTACCGCGTTGTCACGAGTGATCACTTCCTGAGAAGGAATATCTAAGACGATATCTTTGGTTGTCACTTTATAAGCCACTTCATCGACATACGGAATCACAAAGTTCAGTCCCGGATTGAGCGTTGTATGGTATTTACCTAAACGCTGAACAATCCATTTATAACCTTGGGGAACAATACGGACACCTTTAAAAATGGTGACGGCTACAAAAACTAAGAGCGCTAAAAAAACAATAGAAACACCAGACATGTCATTTCTCACTTATTTATGGATTGTCAGTGGGGTGGTTGCTGCTGTGCAGTTGGACGACTAAATCATTGCCTAAAATATCAGTCACGCGAACACGGTCACCGACTTGAAGTGCATCTTGGGTACGGCAATGCCATTCGTCTGAACCTAAAACAGGCATCGGGAAGCGAACTTTAACGCTGCCATGATTGAGCTGGGTTTGAATCACCATACCCACTTGGCCAATCGTCGCTTCACGCGACAGACCTGCTTTGGTTTTATCAATGGATAAAGGCTTAATAAATTTGAACCACAAAAATGTGCAGAGCACGGCAAAAATAATCCAAACCACAATTTGGACATTAAAGTCCATGGATGGAAAGATCCAATATAAGATCCCAACCAAAATTGCGGAAACGCCAAACCATAGCGCAGCAAAAGACGGCAAAATTAGTTCAAAAAGCATCAAAGCGACGCCCAATACAAACCAGTGCCAAGGTTCTAAAATAAATTCCATACATCTACTCTTATATAAGGGTGAATTGATATAGATGAACCAGTATCTATATCAATGTAGCAGATGTATAACTCAATGAATATAAAAAAAATCGTTGAATTATATTTTCGCTTTTGGTGCTGGTTTAAAGGCCGCAGGGGACTGTTTAAAGTTATCGATCGCCTTAATAATGCTATTCACTTTGAGCTGTGCGGCTTTTTCACCTTCTAAAATCGTCGCATTGCTCGACTTCAAATCGAGTGTGCCGATATGTCCCACTTTAGGTTGAATCACGAAATTAGCATTTTTCAGTTCTTCATTAATACTTTGTTGTCCCATGATGTTAATGGTTTGATCGAGTAAACCAAACATGCTTACGGCTTTGCTACCGTCAGGACGCGCAGAAATATCAACAGCAATCACGATATCTGCACCCATATCACGTGCCGTTTTCACTGGAATCGGGCTGACTAAACCCCCATCGACATATTTAACCCCTGCAATAGTCGCAGGTACAAATACATTTGGAATGCTGCACGATGCACGCACTGCTTGGCCAGCATTGCCGCGGTTAAATTCAGTTTTGCTGCCATTATCTAAACGGGTGGCTACAGCAGCAAAGCGTTTTGGAAACTGTTCAATTGGTTTATTGCCGACGTTTTTATTGACAAAGTCTTGCAGTTTTTGCCCTTGAATAATGCCTTGGCTATTTAAGGTTAAGTCACGAATATCGGACTCTTTAAAGTTTAAGGCCAATTGCTGCATTTGATAAGGCGTTTTACCGCTGGCGTACAAGCTACCGACAAAACTACCCGCACTGGTCCCAGTCACAATCTTAGGTTTAATACCATGTGATTCGAGTACTTTAAGCACGCCAATATGAGCAAAACCTTTGGCACCGCCACCACCGAGCGCAATCGCGATCACCGGTTCACGTGCTTTGGCTGGTGTAGGTGTCGTGGTCGCAGGTGTTTTGGTTGCAGAATCACAGCCAGTGAGTGCCAATACAAAGAGGCTAGGAATCAGGTAATGCAAAAGTTTCATGTGTGAAATCTGATTGTTAAATATACAAAGTGCACATCACATCAAAAAAATAGCCATTTGACTAGGGCTTTTTCCAGTGCTTTTGTAACGGCAAGGCCAACCATTCGGGATTTTTCGGGGAAAATTTGCCATCATAAATCTTCAAAATTTTTTCGAGATCAGTTTCAAAATCTCCACTCGGTTCAAAAACACCCAAGCAATGAATGGTTTTCTTTGCATAATCAAAGCTAAACATCACAATTGGTATCTGTGCTTCATAGGCAATATAGTAAAAACCACTGCGGATTTTATCGGCTTTTTTTCGTGTTCCCTCAGGTGCCATTCCAATCCAAATTTGATCTGTCGCTTGGACAATCTCAGTAATTTCACGCGTCAGTCCATGTGGATTTTCACGCTGCACAGGGATCACGCCGACCCAATCCAAAAGTGGTTTTAAGGGAGTATTGAAAAGGGTGTTTTTGCCAAAAATGGTTATTTTTATCCCGATCCCAAGCAAGGCGAGAAAGCCGTGCCATGCATCTATATTAGAAGTATGCGGAGAAATGATTGCCACAGCTTTGGCAAGGTTTGGAAATTCGCCGTCAAATTTCCATCCTTGTGCCAAGAAAAGTTTTTTAAAAATTGTTCGGCTCAGGATGGAACCGCGTGATGGAACTTGATCGGGCAAAACTGGAAATAATTGAGTCTTTTGATTCATTGCATATTCTTATATAGGTGAAATCCATTTTCGATGTGATGCGCATTTAAAAGTACGGCATCAGCATTGACCTTATCTTAGGTCGATGATTTTTTTAGATCATTGGCAAAATAGCCGCATTTTGACTACTCTAAATGTAACTTCAGCGCATTCAACATTTAGGAACTTATGATCCAGCTTCGTCAGCTCTATCTTTTACTGTTTTCCTTATATTGGGCGCAAGGGTTACCTGTCGGTTTTATGACACATGCTTTACCGGTGATTTTAAGAGCGCAAGGTGTGTCTTTGGCGCATATTGGTGGCTTTGGATTACTCATGCTGCCATGGTCGATCAAAGTTTTTTGGGCACCGTGGATTGATCGACATGGTTCAAGGTCCAAAGGGCACTATCGGAGTTGGATTATTCCAATGCAGTTGTTGTCCGTGGTGGTCTTGGTCTTCCTGTCTTTTTTGCCGATCCAAAGCTTGAATGAACCGATGTATCTGCTGCTGTTTTTTGTGGCTTTACTCAGTATGAATTTGGTCGGTGCGACTCAAGATGTCGCAACCGATGGCTTGGCTGTAAATATTTTAAAAACTGACCAACAGCACTGGGGCAATACCTTTCAGGTGATTGGTTCAAGACTCGGTTTTATCGTCGGTGGTGGTGCTGTGCTTTGGGCCTTGGATTGGTTGGATTGGCAAGCCACATTTCTGTTTTTAGCGGCATTGGTATTCATCAATACGATTCCTATTTTTCTCTATCGAGAACCTTTAAAGCCACAGCTCAACATAATTTCCTCTCAAGAGAATGATAACAACCATAAGCATACTTCAGCCTTGTTCTACGCTATTCGCCAGTATTTGACTTATTTTTCTCAAACTAAAACCCTCACACTGTGGCTCATGATCTTATTGAGTTTTAAGCTTGCAGATGGTCTGGCAGGACCCTTACTTAAGCCGCTGATGGTCGATTTAGGATTGAGTTTTAGTCAAATCGGTCTGTATGTCACCATGTTAGGTGCGGTGGCTGCTTTAATTGGGGCGGGGCTTGCAGGTCTAAGCTTGAAGTATATTTCTCGGGCGCAGGCCTTGGTTTTCTATTCGGTATTGAAAATATTCAGTTTATTGGCCTATGCATGGCTGGCTTTACAGTTCGAGGCTAAACGGCAGGTTCATGAATGGCTGATCTATGGGATCAATGCTGCCGAAGACATGATTTCAGCCATGCTGCTCGTGATCATGCTGACTTTGGTGATGCAATATAGTCGTAAAGCATTTGCAGCAACGGACTTTACATTTCAGGTTGCCATTATGGCGACGGTGAGTGGGGGGCTGTATAGCATCAGTGGCATAGTGGCCGATCAGTTGGGTTATAGCACTTATTTATTTTGGATCACAGGTTTGGCTGCATTGAGCTTAGTCCCGATTCTATTTTGGGGAAAAGCATCAAAAAATGACCAAAATCACTTCTAAATCATGATTTTGGTTGTTTTTTATCAGCTAAAGCACTAAAAGAGCAATGCAAATATTATTTTAATAATTTTGTAATATGTTTCGCGTGTGTAATATCTGTTACAAAATAATTTAAGGAAATTTTTTGATGAAAACTAAGTTAGCAGCGGCTATCGCATTGAGCCTTTTGGCTGGGTCAACCTTTGCAGCACCAACCTTCTACGGTGAAATTGATGCGTCTGTTGATTATTTACCTGAAGATAATAAAACGGGTGTTTCAGACAAAGATGTCGTTGAAATCAGTTCAAACAGTTCTTTCTTGGGTTTAAAGGGCGATGAAAAACTGACAGACCGTTTAAGCGCAGTTTATGCAATTGAATGGGCATTTAACTCAGACGGCGAAGGCGATGACTGGTCTAAGCGTAACCGCTTCGTTGGTTTGAAAGATGCGAAACTTGGGACATTGAAAGTCGGTGCACACGATACACCATTAAAACAATTGTCTAGTCCGGTGGATACATTTAACAACTACGTGGGTAACCGTGCTGATGTTACAGGCATCATGACGGGTGAAAATCGTGTCGATAACGTTGTTGTTTATGAATCACCAGCATTTAAAATTGCGGAAGGTGCAATTAAAGTTAATGCATTGCTTGCAACAGGTGAATCTTCAGGAATCAAGAGCGACAAAGGTGTAGTAAAAACTGCAGGTCGTGGTCTTGGCGATGCTTGGTCGGCGTCTGTTGTCTATGACAGCCCCGTTGTTGTCGCAGGTTTAGCCTATGACAAAGCCATTCCATCGAACTTTGGTGGTGTAGGGATCTTAAATGCTCAAACTCCTGAAGTTACAGGTACCAAAGTTTTTGCTGCCGCAAATACCGTTCGTGCGATCGGTCGTGTAAATCTTGAGGGTGGTTTGGCACTGAAAGCTTTATATCAAACGTCTGAAGTAGAAAAAACACCATATTCAAGCAAAGAAGACACAAACACGAATGCAGAGAATGCAGCAAATATTGATGATGCTCAAGGTTGGTTAGTCGGTGCAGAATACAATCTACCTTCTGCAAAAGCTTGGACAGTAAAAGCACAATATAGTCAAAATACTACGACCTATAAAGTGGGTGATGATTACGAAGCTCAGCAACTCATTGCAGGTGCAGATTATGCATTTAGCAAACAAGTGAAAGCTTATGGTTATGCAGGTTACTTAGCACTTGAACAAGGTCCAGATGAAAGCAAACAACCTGTTCTAGGTACAGGTCTAGAATTTAAATTCTAAAACTTTGATTTAAGTTGTTCAAAAGGCGATGTTTTACATCGCCTTTTTTTATTTTTCTTGCTTAGTTTTGATCAGTTTTAAGTGATTTTTAAGTTTGAATTTTTAGATTAGGGCATCAAAGATCAATAATTGATGCCAATATGCTTCAGGTCATAGCTAAAATACAGCAAAAAATTCCAAGACTTAGTTTAAGTCAATTTAACCTCGTGCTTGCCTTATGGCTTGGGGTGGTTTTGAACCTCGCGTTTTATCAGCAAATCCAGCAGCTCACACCTTATACGGGGCTGAAGGCCGGACTATTTTTAGCGGCAACCGTACTGGTGGTAGTGGCACTTTATAATGTGCTGATGCAACTACTGCAATGGCGATGGAATTCAAAACTTTTGGCGAGTGTTTTGCTGATCATTGGTGGCTTGAGTGCTTATTTCGTCAATAGTTTAGGCGTGACCATTACATCTGACCAAGTGCAGAACATGATGCAAACAGATGTAAAGGAAGTGCAGGATTTAATCTCGCCACAATTTTTTATCTGGGTCTTTGGACTGGTTATTTTGCCAGTGCTATTGATCTGGCTTTTGCCACTGCATAAAGAAGCCCTAAGCACGGTCGTAGCCAAAAAGGGTCTACATATAGTGCTATCGCTCATCCTTTTGGGTGCTTTGCTGTTTGTTTATTTTGTTGATTATGCAGCGATCTTTCGTGAGCATCGTGACTTAAAAGGCATGCTCTCACCACAAAACAGTATCGCTTCGACATTTTCCTATTATCACAAAAAAGCACCGAAACAGAATTTGCCATTGCTGAGCTATGGTGAAGATGCACATATGGTTGAAAACCTAAGCGCCAATAGCTTACCAAAATTGATGGTTTTAGTGGTTGGTGAAACTGCGCGCGCGGAAAGTTTTTCACTCAATGGTTATGCTAAAAATACCAATCCTGAACTCAGTCAGCAAAATATTATCAATTTTAGCCAAGTCAGCTCATGTGGCACCGCAACCGCTGTGTCTGTTCCTTGTATGTTCTCGGGTATGCCGAGAACGGAATATGACGAACAGCTTGCAAGTCATCGCGAAGGTTTACTCGATATTGCACAGCGTGCAGGCTATAAGGTGACGTGGCTAGATAATAATTCAGGCTGTAAGGGTACATGCACACGTGTTGAAAAATATGAATTTCCTGAAGCGCTGAAGAAAAAGTGGTGTGATGCCGATGGCGAATGTCATGATGAAATCTTGGTGGATGGTTTGAAGGCATATTTGGCTTCGATCCCCAAAGCAGATCCAACACCCCGTTTAATTGTATTACACCAAATGGGCAGTCATGGCCCTGCTTATTTCAAACGAAGTACCGCAGCGTTTCAAAAATTTAAGCCAACCTGTAATAGCAATGCCATACAGGGATGTAGCTCTACAGAATTAATAAATAGTTATGACAACAGTATTATCTATACCGACCATGTGCTGAGTGAATTGATTAACACCTTAAAAGTGACTAACAACTATCAAACAGGACTGTGGTATTTGTCCGATCATGGCGAGTCGACAGGTGAACATGGCTTATATTTACACGGTTCTCCATACGCAATTGCACCGTCACAGCAAACCCATGTGCCGATGTTGATGTGGTTTTCACCGGCGTGGCAAAAAAATAATTCAGCGCAATACACTTGTTTAATGGCACAAAAAAGCCAAAAATTAAGTCAGGATAATCTATTTCCATCGCTATTGAGTTTGCTCGATGTGCAGACTCAAGTGATTGATGAAAAAAACAATATGTTGCAACAATGTACTTCAGTACAGCGCAGGACTTAAGCCATGCACAAAATACTTATTATTGAAGATGATTTCATGATTGCCGAATCGACAAAAACCTTGTTGAACTTTCAACAGTTTGAAGTCGAGTGGGTGAATAATGGTATCGATGGCTTAAAGCTCATAATGCAAGGGGGGATTGATATCGTCTTGCTAGATCTGGGTTTGCCGATGATGGATGGTATGCAAGTCCTGAAACAAATTCGTCAAATGCAGCCCAAATTGCCGGTATTAATCATCTCGGCACGGGATCAACTACAAAATCGTGTAGATGGTTTAAACCATGGGGCAGATGACTATCTGATTAAGCCTTATGAGTTTGATGAATTACTTGCACGGATTCATGCGCTCCTTCGACGCACAGGGCTGAGTTCAGTCGAAGCACCACAGAAAATTTTAAAACATGGTGAATTGATTTTAGATATTGAGCAGCATCTTGCACGCTATAAGGGGCAATATGTCGATTTATCTAACCGTGAATGGGCCATATTGATTCCACTGGTGACGCATCCGAATAAGATTTTTTCGAAAGCCAATTTAGAAGATAAGCTTTACGATTTTGATAGTGATATCAGCAGTAATACTATTGAAGTGTATGTGCATCATCTCAGAACAAAATTAGACAAAGATTTTATTCGCACCATTCGTGGTTTAGGTTATCGACTCGGTTAAGGCAAAGGAATTATCGACCATGCAGCAGCCTTATTCTCTGAAAAAGAGACTAATTATTTATGTGTCTGTTTTCAGTATGCTTTTGGGCTGTCTTTTGGTGTTTTCAGCTTATCGAATTGCACTTGAAGAAATTAATGAAATTTTAGATGCGCAAATGCAAAATTTGGCGGAACGTGTTGCAGAGCATGATCCGCAGCCCATTCGCAGCGAATTTGATCAACATAAGCGTTATCACGAAGAAGATTTATTTGTCGATGTGTGGACCTATCAATCCAATGCGCATCAAACCCATCAATTAAAATTATTGGTCGCGCCTCAGCCCAAAGCCGGTTTTTATACCCACAGAACCCAACAGGATGAGTGGCATACCTATATTTTGCCACTCGCAGATCGGCAAATTCAGGTCAGTCAGCAAGAATCGGTTCGACAGCATCTTGCAGCAGAATTGGCCAGCAGCATGTTTATTCCCTATTTGGTTTTTATACCTTTTGCATTAATCGCTTTGGGATGGTTGATTCAACGCAGTTTAAACCCATTGGAAAAATTTAAAAAAGAACTGGCAAAACGGGATGCCTTTGAACTTTCTCCAATCTCTCAAATGCCGTATCCAGAGGAAATTGCACCGACTATTATTGAAATGAACCAGTTGTTTGAACGAATTTCGTTGTCGCAGCAGGAACAGCGCCAGTTTATTGCGGATGCAGCGCATGAGTTACGGACCCCGATTACCGCACTGAATTTGCAAATGCAGATTTTGCTACAAAAATTTCCACAAGATGACGCTCTACAAAATTTGAGTAAAGGTTTAATTCGTATTCAGCATTTGGTCAGTCAATTATTGAGTTTGGCAAAACAAGATGCCTCGGTCTTTGAACTTGAGCGCAAACAACATTTTGATCTTAAGCAAGTCGCAACCAATTGTGTCGAGCAACTGGTACATTTGGCCATGCAAAAAGATATTGACCTTGGCATGGAGCAACAACAGAGCATTGCCTTATATAGTCTTGAGCCAACCGTACATTCAATCATTTTTAATTTGATTGATAATGCCATCAAATATACCCCTGCACAGGGTATGATTAATGTCTCCGTTTTTGAACATGCGGGGCAGGCGGTTGTACAGGTTGAAGATAGCGGGCCTGGCATCGACCCTGCTTTATATGAGCAAATTCGTAAACGCTTTTATCGAATTTATAATCATGAAGAAATTGGAAGTGGTTTAGGGCTGGCAATCGTGGATAAAGCCGCAAAACATATCGGTGCACGTTTAGATTTTGCGAAAAGTGAAACGCTGGGTGGGTTGAAAGTAACGATTCAGATTCCGCTAAGACCTTTAAACTCCTAATTATTTTAATTTACTCCTTGCGAATAAAGCCTATATCCATTCAAAGTGTTTATAGGCAGTTTTGATTTTTTCTGTGGGTAGATAACGATAGCCAAATGTATAAATGACTGTGTTAAAGGCCCAAATAAACCATGCTGTCCATAGATTATGACTGAGAAAATGTGCACCCCGCATCATTTGCGCCCAGCCAAAAGCAAAGCCTAAAATCAGCCCAGCAGATAAAAAGAAATATGCACGGGCAGGTCGATGTATTCGATAAACAAAATATCCCGTAATTAAGGCAAAACCAGTCGCAGCATGGCCACCGGGGAAGCAGTGTCCTTGGCGTGCTGAAAAATCCCAAGAAAAGCCTTGGGCTGTGGCGACGGTCATATTCCAAGGGCAGGCATGTGCAGATTGTGATTTGAGTAAACCAATCATTGCCGTGCTGAATAGAGCCACTACGATAAAATAACCGAATTCAAACTTACGTGCTTTCAGATGCGGATATTTAAAACTGCATATCCATGCTGCGATATACAGGACATAAACGCCTATGACGATATTCTTGATATAGCGATGGTTCAGCACAGCAAGTGCCCAATCATTACGATGAGGAAAACTATAGCCAAATCCTAAAAACTATAGAACAATAGAGATATGGGATATTCAAAAGATTTTAAAGACAAAGTCATAGAAATTATGATTCGAGATGAAATGTCTGTGCGAAAAGCAGCACAGCATTTTAA
>NZ_VPBP01000048.1:0-14855 GCF_013418685.1 Acinetobacter sp. YH12129 | reverse complement strand
AAAATGCTGTGCTGCTTTTCGCACAGACATTTCATCTCGAATCATAATTTCTATGACTTTGTCTTTAAAATCTTTTGAATATCCCATATCTCTATTGTTCTATAGTTTTTAGGATTTGGCTATACATTCAACCTAAAGGATTTTTGTCTTTAATTTGCAGATTTAAAGTGATTAAAAGGAATTTTTAAATAGCGAATACCATTCCCTTCTGGTTTTGGAAATTTACCTGCATCCATATTGATTTGTATTGCAGGTAAAATCAGTTTTGGCATAGCCAAATTTGCATCACGCTGAGTTCGCATTGTGACAAAATCTTCTTTTTTCGTACCAACGTGAATATGAATATTCTGCTCCTTTTGTGCATGTACACTGCTTTCACAGCAGTATTCTGACCGATTTTCTGGTAAATAGTCATGGCATAAAAACAAGCGCATTTCAGGTGCTAACTGATAAATCTTTTGTACTGAATCGAATAATACTGCTGCACTGCCCTTGGGAAAATCACAGCGTGCTGTGCCATAATCAGGCATAAATAAGGTATCACCGACAAACACAGCATCATCACCAACCACATAGCTCAGACAAGCAGGTGTGTGTCCAGGCGTTGGAATGTTATACGCATTTAACTCGCCGATTTTAAATGCTTCATGATCTGCAAATAAATAATCAAAAGACTGATGTGAATTAAAATATTTCACATCAAAATTATAAATGGCACTGAATGTTTCCTGCACAATCTTGATGTTATGGCTCATCGCAATTTTGCCACCAAGAACCTGTTTTAAATATTGTGATGCCGTTAAGTGATCTGCGTGCACATGCGTTTCTAAAATCCATTCTACGCTTAGGCTATTTTCTTGAATATAGTGAACAATCAAATCTGCATGCTTCGTTTGAGTAGTTGCAGAAGCAGCATCATAATCCAATACACTGTCTATAATCGCACATCGTTTTGTTTGTAGATCAGATACCACATAACTAAATGTATTGGTATTTTCATCAAAAAAATGTTGTACCTGTGCACGATTTGACATTACTTTGCTCCCGAAATTTTACGATGTAGATAGACGCCTGCAAACATCGCTATAACAAAATAAATCGCTTGATAATAACCAAGACCGATCAAAGTAAAGGCTGGCGCAGGACAAATCCCAGCAATCCCCCAACCTATTCCAAAGATAACACTCCCCATGACGAGTTTTGCATCAATTTGATTATTACTCGGTAATTCAATCGCCTTCCTATCAAAGGTTGTCGGTTTTGATTGACGAACGGCCATTTGAAATGGAATAAATGCAACTGCAATGGCTCCCATCATCACAAAAGCTAAACTCGCATCCCACTGCCCTGTAATATCAAGGAAACTTAAGACCTTTTCTGGATTAGACATGCCCGAAATCATTAAACCTAATGAGAAAATTCCACCAAAAATAAAAGCCAATATATTTTTCATCATTAAGCTCCGATTACATGTCTCATTACATAAACTGTGATAATCCCAGCCAACATAAAACTAGCAGTTGCAACGAATGAACGCTTAGAAAGACGACTAATACCGCAAATGCCATGTCCGCTTGTACAACCTGAACCTAATCGCGTTCCGAATCCAACCAATACCCCGGCAATGATCATCATCCATGGGCTTGCATCCAGTTCAATTGTCACAGAGGTCATTTTCCCGTAGATAAAAGGCACAATAAAAAGTCCCGCTAAAAACCATATCGCAGGTGTTTTTAAAATCGTTTGAGGATTCAACATTTGCGCAATTAAACCACTGATACCGGCGATTCGACCATGTACGTATAGGTAGCCAACTGCGGCTAGGCCCAATAAGGTCCCGCCGAGAAAAGCGGTTAGAAATGGATGCATATTCATCAGCCACAAAAACAATATATGTTTTTATAATATGTTATTTAAAAAAAGATGCAAGCTCTCCAACCGAAATATTCGTTCTGACTTGCCTTTTCCTGATTGAAAAATTCAACGTTTCAAGAGTGTTTGATTAATTTATTTAGAAATAATTTATAAACTTGAAAAATCACGAAATATATCCTCGGAGATTTTTCAATAAAGGCTGTTTATTATGAAGTTAATTGAAATAATAGATAGTTTATAGATCAATACTGATATCGCTGAGTGCATCGCTCACCCACGTTAAAGCATCTGAACCCAATTCTATAATATTCGAACCAATTTCAGCTAAGTCAGTCAAATCTACAGAAGATAAAGGATCAAATGATGAATTGTTTTTTTGCTGTTCTTGTTCAGCTTGCTGCTCAATGACTTGATCTAGATCCGTTTGATCTAATGGAGATGAGTTTGAATGTTGTTGTAATTCATTGTCTATATTTTGCATAGAGTTATCCTGTTGTTTTTTATATCACTTACGATTGATATTACTTCGGTTCAAACTCTTTGAGCACCTTATCTACAAACCACCACGGTAAACGCTGAATACCCGAATTCATCTTTAAAATTTCAGCTTGTTCAATTTCCGCAATGAAAGAAGCATGCTGTCCATCGGCAGAGTTATCAAATAAATAACTACGATCCGTTGCTTCTACCGCCTGCATTAACAAATCCATACTTCGATAATAACGTTCGCGAATTTTTTGTTCTGGAACACCATGTCCACCCGTTTTCACTCGGTACTGAACACGTGAAATATTGATAACAGGATCAATAGTGGAAACATAATACAGATAGGTTTTAAAGCCTTTTCTTTTTGCTTCGCGTAGAAACTCCACCTTTGAAATATGGGACATCACCGTTTCAAAGGTAAAACTAATTTTTAGTTCTAAAAACTGCAAACGAATGTAATCGATAATTCTTGCACAAAGATATGAGTCAATCTGGTCTGGACGAAACTCAATTTTCCACTGATCTAATATCTGAGGTTTACGTGCTAATAGAGGAATAAATTCTCCATTCGCGGGACGTTTTTTCGTATATAGAAAGTCAATTAATGCTTCGGATTTTAAAGCGGAATGGTAATCCAACAAATTGAGCCGGTGTGAATGTTTCAGTTGAGCTTCGAGTTCATCCGCATTTAAATATGCCCCAATATGATGGGGCAATAAATATTCTTTAACTGTGCTTTTACCTGAACCATTTGGACCCGCGAACATTCTAATGCGAGGTTGTGGAGGCATGTATTAAACAATTTCCTCTGTTTTCTTTTTACGTTTTAAGATTTTTGGTAGATCATCCACTTGTACAAAATCGGCTGATACATCTTTTAATTGTACTTCTTGACCATTTTGCAGACGTTGAACCAGTTGTAAACCTTTTACATAAACCACAGTGGATGACGCACTTGCTTGTTCAAAAGCATGGCGAAATGCATTGATAGCAAGGCTCGGGATCATATCGTCCTCATATTGGCTTGCTTTCATTACTGAAGTATAAGCTGTCATGTAAACAACTCCTCAAACATCAAAAATAATGTGTTCAATCATCTTATCATACTCGCAATATTTGTCTATTTATCCATCAGTCATACTGAGAAGAAATTGATAAAAATTCAAAGTGATTTAATCATTTGATTCTATTGCTCCAACAAAACTTCGTATATGTGTAATTGAGTGCGGATGCTAAATCCTGAATTATGAATAATTTTATCCAAATTAGATTTATCACCCAATTAAGCATTTAATTTTTCACAAAAAAATAGCCACTTATTCAGTGGCCAAAAGAGAACGACATCAACAAGTTGATGTATTAGTACTGACCTATGCAACAGGACCAGGGATGTTTGTTGCATATAAATCGTTCTAACCTGATCATAATAATGTGATGGACTTATCACTTTAAGCATATTTCATATCATTTTCTGACAATCTACATTTTCAACTTCTAAGATTATTAGAAACTGCACCTATAGTGAATAATGCTGTAATAATTTTGAAATATTAGACCATTTCGAATTATGAAAAATAGAACAAAATGAAAGAAAGTTAGACTAGAGCCCAAAAGTTTAAGCAAAGAAATTTAAACCTAAATTATTTTGTAGGACTCGAACAAAATGCACTTTCGTTTAAGCCAGATGACTGCATACTCTGTTGCTGTTGTTGTAAATAGTGCTGTGAAGCCACTCGCATTAGATTGGCCATTTCAAGAGCTGAGTTTTGCTGAGATATTTCTAAAATCTGTCGATATGCATTCAATCTTAAACAAAATGCTTGAGTTTGCTGCTGACCCGTTGCAGTAGATGTAGGGTCATCTAAAATGGTTTTGGTTGAATTAATTTGCTCAGTATATGTATGTATCTGAGCATTATATTCAGCTTGAGTCAGTTGTGGAGTAACCGCTTCTTTCACATTTGCATGTATTACAGAAGCAGTAAACACAGAAAAAATAAAGACATAAGGTTTATACATCAATGGAGAATGCATAAATTAAGCCTCATCACCTTCTTTCCAGACATCTTCATAATCATCAGCATCGATCATAAAACGATAGCCCACATCCAAAGCTAAATACGGTAGCACTTCAGGCACAACATCTTGCAGTTTACGCACAGTCATTGTTTCAAAGTTATCTGCGCCTTCAAGCTCGCCGCCATAAATATACCAACTGACATTTTCATCACCTTCTGCAGGCTTACGAATACCAACTATTGGATCTTTATTTAAGGTATGGACAGCCACAGCAATTACATCATCGCCCTGCACTTCTACATATGCAGAACCCACTTCTTCACATAAAAGTTTTTGTTCTGCAATCAGTTCTGCCAAAGGTGATGAATTTTGCGTATGTTTTGCCATGTTTGTTCTCAGGCCATATAGGTTTCGGGCATTCTACCGTGAATTACACTTATATAGATAAATTTTTTCCGAGCGAAAGCATTCGTGCCTTGTTTTATTAATTCATTTATAGCAAAAGACTCAATGCGGTAGATTCCACGTAAAAGTATAAACAAGAAGAAAGGAAACTTATTCAACACATATACCGCTAAAACATAGAAATAGACGAATAAAAAATAGAATCAGCATGCAAACAGCAAGCTTCTTTACCACCACAGATTTAACTTTTGCCAATACCTGTACAAATTTGGACAAATACCCGATTTTCCAAACTTACATGATTTGTGAAAGAAATCGTCAATGCCTTGCACGCTTCATACATTCAAAACACTGACTAGAAAATACACAGGATGGTTAATACGCTTATATATAGGTCTATAAAGTATGACTTAGCTAGGCAATAAATATTCATCATATCTAAAGCTGCCTACTTCCAAGGAAATGTTCCCACAGAATATTTAATTCGCTAAGGCAAACAAAATATCTAGCTTGAGCCCTATCATCGATGAAAACATTTTATTGGTTTAGAAATATGCTTTATAAACCATAAAAAATTAACTATCTTTTAATTTTTATATACTTAGCACACAAACCTGATTTATTCTTTCAAATAACTCGATTGAAAACTGAGAACAATTTAGATTCCTTTACGCGTGAAATAAGTTAAACCTTAGAATTTTTTAAGTCGCTGTATAAATACCATCTTTACGACTATGCATGCGTAGGCTGTTCAACTGACGATCTATAAGACAAATGTACAAGCCATCTCACCTTTCAAATCATTTGTACTGGTTATTGCTACACGAATGCACCACGATAAAGCAAGTTTACACAAAAGATATCAACAGTTTTAGCCAATTGGGTTTAAAATGATGTCCTACAATATAATGATAAAAATGTAATCTTTTAACATTGCCAATTCTCTGCAAAGTTCGCATTATATAGCCCATTCTCGGCACATGCTTTTCACGTCAATTCAAAGAAATTATAAAAAAAATGTGGAATTTTATGCCATAATGAGCAAACTTTGCTGGTATCTTGCAAAGTAAATTTGCAACTTTTTATTGGAGCAGGCTGAATGAGCTCGACCATTTTGGTCATTCATGGACCGAATCTCAACTTACTGGGAAAACGTGAACCCGAAGTTTATGGCTATCTGACACTTGAAGATATCAACCAAAAACTGATTTCACAGGCTCAAAACGCTTCCATTTCTCTCGACACTTTCCAAAGTAATTGGGAAGGTGCTGTCGTCGACCGAATTCATCAAGCGCAACAAGAAGGCGTTCAATTCATCATTATTAACCCAGCAGCCCTAACACATACTTCGGTTGCTGTGCGTGATGCCCTTCTTGGTGTAGCCATTCCGTTTATCGAAGTACATCTATCAAATGTCCACGCTCGCGAAGCATTTAGACATCACTCCTATCTATCTGATAAAGCCGTTGGCGTTATTTGTGGTTTAGGTGCAAAAGGCTATGCCGCAGCACTAGACTTCGCCATCGAAAAAATTCAACCAACTTCTCAATCTTAATTAGGAATACTGTTCATGGATATCCGTAAAATCAAGAAACTCATCGATTTGATGATTGAATCTGACTTACAGGCGATTGAAGTTAAAGAAGGCGATCAATCTATCGCTCTAACTCGTCGCAATCCAGTTGTTGCTGCCGCTGCGCCTGCTATGGCTGCTCCCGCCGCTGCACCTGCTGCACCTCGTTCACCACGTGGTGCTGTTGAGCCGTCTCCTATGGTTGGTGTGTTCTATGCTGCGCCAAATCCAGGTGAAGCACCATTTGTTAAAGTTGGTCAAACTGTATCTGCTGGTGAAACACTCGGTATCATCGAAGCAATGAAAATCATGAACCCAATTGAAGCAACTCAAAGCGGTGTGATTGAAGAAATTTTGGTTAAAAATGGCGAAGTGATCCAATTCGGTCAACCATTATTCCGCTATCGCGCTTAAGACCACGGGGAATCACAATGTTGCAAAAAGTTTTAATTGCAAACCGTGGTGAGATTGCGCTCCGCATCACCCGCGCTTGCAAAACTTTAGGAATTAAAACCGTAGGGATTTATTCCGATGCCGACAAAGACCTAATGCACTTACGCTTCTGTGACGAAGCTGTGTGCATTGGACCAGGTGCCAGCAGCGAAAGTTATCTCAATATACCTGCCATTATTACAGCGGCTGAAATCACCGGTGCAGATGCCATCCATCCAGGTTATGGTTTCTTATCTGAAAACGCTGAGTTTGCTGAAATTGTAGAAAACTCAGGTTTTATCTTTATCGGTCCGCGTCCTGAACACATTCGCTTAATGGGGAACAAAGTTTCTGCCATTATTGCGATGAAAAAAGCTGGTGTACCAACTGTTCCGGGTTGTGACCACGCTGTAACGATTCACAATGCATTGGCAGAAGCCAAAGAAATTGGCTTTCCATTGATCGTAAAAGCTGCCTCAGGTGGTGGTGGTCGTGGTATGCGTATCGTTGAACGTGTAGACACGCTACTCGAATCTGTACAAGCTGCTCAACGTGATGCGGAAATGTGGTTTGGTGACGACACCGTTTATATGGAACGTTTCCTTCAAAAGCCACGCCATGTCGAAGTGCAAGTTCTTGCAGATGGTAATGGCCATGCAATTCACCTTTATGATCGTGACTGTTCATTGCAACGTCGCCATCAAAAAGTGCTTGAAGAAGCGCCTGCTCCGGGTTTACCTGAAGAAGCACGTGCGCATATTCTTGAAGCATGTGTAAATGCTTGTAAATTAATGCAATACCGTGGTGCGGGTACATTTGAGTTCTTATTTGAAGAAGGTGAATTCTTCTTTATTGAAATGAATACTCGTGTACAAGTAGAACATCCTGTTACTGAGCAAGTAACAGGTGTGGATATTATCGAGCAACAATTACGCATTGCTGCTGGCTTAGGTTTGGATCTTCAACAAGAAGATATTCAACTTAAAGGTCATGCGATTGAATGTCGTATTAATGCAGAAGATCCATCTACATTTATGCCTTCACCGGGAAAAATCGATCATTTTTATGCACCGGGTGGCGCAGGTATCCGACTAGATTCTCATATCTATCAAGGATATAGCATCCCACCATACTATGATTCAATGATTGCAAAACTCATTGCGCATGGTAAAGACCGTGACACCTCTATTGCGCGTATGAAACAAGCTCTCGAAGAGATTATCTTAACTGGCGTGAAAACCAATATTCCCCTACATAAAGATTTGATTCTTCAAGATAAAAATTTCTGCGAACAAGCAATGGATATTCACTATCTTGAAAAGCATCTATTAAAGAAAGTCGAAGGACATGAAGATAAATAAATCTTCAGCGTCAAAAAAACCACTCAAATGAGTGGTTTTTTATTTTCATAAGAAGAAATATCAATATGTCATGCTTAAGGCAATACTCGACGCAATGTCGCAAAACATTGCTGAGCCTGATCATTGGCACAGAAGTTAATGACCGATGGACTTTTCCACTTTACAAAGTACTGTGAAATTTCGCCGGTTTGATCTTGAATATTGCCCGAACAATCCATCTGATTATTGTCATATTTCACTTGCAAAATCAGTGCTGGAATTTGCACATTCGGATCTTGCGCAGGTTGATAGTCATATACCCCAGATGACCACTCTTCACCGCTTTTGATCACAACATCATTATTGCTCTTAAAATTATAATATTCAACGCACTTTTTATTGGTCGGAATTTCCATACCCCATAAGCCGACCAATTCAGAACGTGTTGTCACCCTAAAGCTATTCACCGCTTCAACTTGATTTTTAGCCTCTGAATTTTGAGTTGTATTCTTATTATCTGCCGCCATCACCAACGATGAACTCAACATGAGTAAAACTGTAAGATATGCTATTTTCATACATTTAATCAGTCATATAAATCATGCTCTTAAAGTAACACATTTTTTTACAAATCCGCGGTTTATCACATTTTCATAACAATCATTTTTCCTATTTATCCAAAAAATCAATCTCGGTTAACGAAACTACAAATCAGCTAAATGCCAAACAAATCACACTATTTACAATAAAATAATATAAAATCTTTTTTATCGTTTAATATTCGAAAAAAACGAATTCTCCCATATTTAACTTAGGCTTACATAAGCTAATGAAACTGCATTCGAATAGTCTTGCTCCGCTTAATGCACGCCACAGCATGGCTTTTGTCATAGTCGCTGCAGTTATTCTTTGCTGCTGCTTAGTCGGTATTTTCAGCCGCCCATTAAGCTATTTAGCGATTTTTTGGCCTGCGAATGCAGTATTGTTAGCAATATTCTTAAGGTTCCCTAAACTGAGTAATCTGGGAGGATGGTTAGGTGCATTTACCGGTTATATGCTCGCAGATTTAGTGACGGGCAATTATTTCCAACTCACTTTATTTCTCACTTTTTCAAATTTAACCAACAGCATGGTATCGCTATTTTTTATGCGATATTTTCAGGTGAACTATCAAAACTATAATAAAGGTTTCACCTTTCTGACCATGATTGTCATCATCGCCTGTGGTGGATGCCTTGCAGGTGCTCTTTTTGCTATTTTCACTGTGCCTTATATCCCCAACACGTTTATGTCGACCGATCGATTGTCGATTGATTTTGGTATGTGGTGGATTACTGAAATATTAAATGCGCTGATTATATTACCGCTTATTCTGTCTTTTCCTAAACTGGCCGATCTTAAACTGTATTGCAAAGACCGACGCAATCAAAGCTTTCAAATCAACAAGATATTTCCAGCTATTGCGGTTATCTTCTGCGTATTTTTAACGACAGTGACTACTGGTCCGGGCGCAATTCTCTACCCTTTAGCGGCTCTGATTTGGGCAGCTTTAACCTATCGATTATTTACCCTATCTCTGATTAATGCCGTAGTCATTTTAGCGACCTATTACAATTTAAATGCCTTCTATTTACATGATTCATCACTCACCTACTTGTCTACAGCCATTTCTGTACGCATTGGCCTTGCCATGCTGATAATCGCTCCATTAATTCTTTGTATTATTAGCCGCAATCGGCACGAACTGTATAAAGAAGTTTTATACCTTGCAAATCATGATAGTTTAACGCATGCGATGAATCGTCGATATTTTTTCGAGCAAGGTGAGCTTTACCTACAAAACCAAATTCAGCTTAACTTTTCCATTATCATGATAGATATTGATCATTTTAAACAATTGAATGATCAATATGGGCATTATGTCGGTGACCAAGTTTTACAGGAATTTTCTGGTATTGTACGTAAGAATTTGCGTGAAACAGATTTATTTGCACGTATAGGTGGTGAAGAGTTTAGTATATTACTTACCAACATTGCAGCACCTGAAGCCCAAGGTATCGCTGAACGTATCCGAAAAGTCGTTGAAACCACACCTATTTTCATTGATGAACAAAATACGATTTATATTACGGTGAGTATTGGTCTGATTCATCAGTCTTTGCCCAATGCTCCAAGTTTGCAAAGTATGATTAATCAAGCCGATCAGGCCTTATATCAAGCCAAAGAGCTCGGCCGTAATCAGGTGATTTTAGTCCATTGAGACTTATCAATATACTGAATTGCTTCAAGCTGGCTTTTGAATCGTTTTAGGCAAGCCCACGACCAAAAACATGGCAGGTAGAACCGCCAGTCCTGCGATCATAAAAATAACGGGTCCCGAAAGCATGTCCCAATATCGACCTGCTAAAATACTGCCACTCGCAACACCTAAGCCCCACATGGTACTGTATAGCGCTTGACCTCGCCCTTGTTGACTTGCGGTAAAATTTTGAAAAATGATTCGCATCGCGATTAAGTGGAATAATCCAAAACTGAAGGCATGAATCGTTTGCGCAGCAAATTGAGTGATAAACACCGCCGGATATAAGCCTACAATCAACCATCGCATCCCTGTTAGCCCCAAACAAATGAGCACTAAGTTACGCCAAGAATATCGATTAAAAAAGACATTGGCATAGGCAAACATAATGATTTCTGCAATGACTCCGACAGACCATAAAAAACCGATTTGGCTCGTCGAAAAATCAGCCTGCTTAAGGTAATTGCTATAAAAACTATAAAACGGTGCATGCGAAAAGAGCAGAAAAAATTCAATGATAAAAAAACTCGCTACAATAGGCCGTTTTAAGATAGGCCAAAGTGGTTCAAGTTTTTTCTGTGAAGATGGTGCAGTAGCGGGCTCTTTAATCGTAAATGACCAAATAAATGCGAGAAATGCAATGCATAACAACATGATAGGAAGCATGGAAACAGGTATTATTTCTAGCAAAGCCCCTATTCCAAATACCCCAACAATGAAACCAACTGATCCCCATTTTCTGACTTTTCCATAAAGTTCTGCACGACGCTCAGCGAGCCAAAATAAAGTTACTCCTTCAAATTGAGCCAATATGGCATTTTGAAAGAAACTAAAAACCAGCATGAGTAATGCAACAGACTGAAAACTATTGGGAATTATAAAAATCAGAAACCAAATACAGGCTTCCATCCATGTTGCTATTCGAACTAAAAGCATGCGCTTGCCGGATTTATCTGCAATCCAACCCCAAATAAACGGTGCAAAAAAACGTGTGACAATTGCAATCGAAGATAAAATACCTATTTCTTGATAATTAAACCCTTGATCCTCTAGATACAAACTCCAATACGGCATGAATGTACCCACTATTGAATAATAGAAAAAGTAGAATCCACCGAGTTTGGAATGGATTGGAATGTTAAGCATCAAGCTGTATTCCTTTGTATTTACAATAGGTTATAAACTTTTCAGAGTTGTATACTTTTGCATCTAAAAGGCTTGGTTAGGATATGGCGAGTATACAAATTTATTTTAATTAAATTATTTCAAAATTTGTATAATTTTATCAAAATATCAAATTTCCTCATTATTCTATTTATTAAACAATATGTTATTTTTACTTATAAAACTTTCATATGTTAATAAAAACCGCCCATTTGGGCGGTTTTTTATCTATTGGCTCTTAGTTCGAACTAAATTTAAAAAATGCAGATGACGCTCATATTGATCAATGACATCTTGCAAGATATCTTCTTGCGTCCATTCGATGATGTCATAATTTTGACCACCTTCCCTCAAAAATACTTCAGCTTGATAATCTTGCGTAATTTCTCCTGAATCAATCATAAAGCTTGGTGTATTTTTTTCTTGGACAACTACTTGGTAGATAAAGTTAATCTCATCTTGATGGTTTACACGAAGCTGCAAGCCATCATCTATCGTGTTTACCGTCACATCTAAATGACGACGCTTAAACTCTTTCTGTAGATTTGAAAATGCCTGGCTTACCGTTGTATCAATATATTGTTCAACTTCTTCACGTGTATGCGGATAATGCATAATCAATCCTAAACGTTGCTGCCAACTTCTTGGATTATGAATTGCTTTAGGTGTAATACGCGCATCCTGTAATGCTTGCATCTTGGTTGCATCTAAATGTAGAGCCTTGACTAAGCCCCAGCAAATTAAAAGCATTACAAAAGTGAATGGTAATGCACTCAACATTGTTGCAGATTGCAAAGCACCTAAACCTCCTGCAAACAACAAAACAATCGCAAGTACAGCCATTAACGTTGTCCAAAACAATCGCTGCCAAGTTGGAGAGTTTTCAGATTTTGCAGTTAGATAGTCTGTAACTAAAGCCCCAGAGTCTGCCGAAGTCACAAAAAACAACATGACCAGAATGGTCGCCACAAAACTCATCACGCCTGAGAATGGCAAGGTCCCTAAATATTCAAATAACGCAACGGATGAATCTCGTTGCACTGCAGAAATCAGCGAGGTGTTCGCTTCGTTTAAAATACTATAGAGTGCAGCATTCCCCATGACTCCCATCCAGATCAGCGTGAAGCCTGTTGGAATAAGTAAAACACCTACAATAAACTCACGAATAGTACGTCCTTCAGACACACGCGCAATAAACATACCTACGAATGGCGACCATGAAATCCACCATGCCCAGTACATAATTGTCCAACCACCAATCCAACCATCAGATTGATAGGCATATAAATTAAAGGTCATGTTGAATAAGTTTGAAAAATACTGGCCAGCATTTTGTATAGTCGCTTGTAATATAAATATTGTTGAACTAGCAAAAAATACAAATAATAAGAGGGTTAATGCTAAGCCTAAATTGATCTCTGATAATCGTTTAATACCCTTGTCTAAGCCCATAAATACGGACAAAGAGGCCATAGCCGTAACAATGACAATTAGAATTAGTTGCGTCGTCGTTGAATATTCAATCCTGAATAGATAATTCAGGCCGGAGTTAATTTGGGTTACACCAAAACCTAATGTCGTTGCGACACCAAATACAGTACCGATCGTCGCAAAGGTATCTACACCATCACCGATTGGACCATAGATTTTTTTTCCTATGAGAGGATATAACGCAGAGCGAATTTTTAGAGGTAGATTGTGTCTATAAGCAAAGTAAGCTAACGCTAAGCCAACGATGGTGTAGATTGCCCATGCATGAAGTCCCCAGTGGAAGAAGGTTACGCGCATGGCTTGCTGCGCTGATTGGATCGTTTCAGGATCACCAGTTGGAGGTGATACATAGTGCATCACTGGCTCCGCGACACCGAAAAACATTAAGCCAATACCCATACCAGCAGTAAATAACATAGCAAACCAGGAGCTATTACTATATTTTGGTTGGCTATGGTCTAAACCTAATTTAATTTTACCCATATTTGAACAGGCAATATAAATAAGCACTATTAGAAAAATGGCTACAGATAACACATAGAACCAACTGAATGAGTTTGTAACCCATTGATTTAGTTGTTTAGTAATTAGATCAAAAGCATTGGGAGCTAAAAATACAATGGCAATGAAAATGCCGATAATAACAACTGTGCTAATAAACACATTTGGATTCACATTGGAATACCATGACGGTTTCAATGAAGACATACCTTCCCTATTCCGTTTTATTTGTAAGACAGATCAAAATTGATCAAAGAGATATCCGCTAACTGCGGAAGAAACAGGCTTGTAAAGATGAGTGCTGGCGATTGTAATTTCGCTCTATACGATAAATATTAAAAATATTCATGTGCATAAATTGAAAATTAAAGGCTGACTCAATCTAAGCCACTGTTTAGAATGTGCACATGTTATCATATTTTTAGATACTAAATTAAATATTAAGCAATTTATTAAATTAAGAAAACGATCAATTTAATGTCTTCATTCTAAATTCATTATATTTATCAATATCATTTTTCTTAATTTCTTATAATTTTCCAATTAATACAAAATTCAAAAAACCACTTTTTGGTGGTTTTTTGAATATTTTTTTATCACTTATATAATTTCATCTAGTTGGTTTTTCTTCGGTTACTTTCTAAGTTATCCAGATCCAGATAAAGTAAGTTTAGCGAACTGCTTCAACATGCAATTTATAATTAACCGTTCTATTATTCCGTGCCGTATTCCGCATTTGGTAGATCTGAATCAAATAATTGCCTGATTCTGGCAGCTTGAATTTTCCAGATACTCCTGTTGTAGATCCAATCACTAAAGCTTCTGTTTTTCCTGGTTTATCACCAGGAGCATATATATTAATTTGGGCTAAATCATGATTGCTTGTCAGCTTATAGCTTAAAGTTTGTCCAGCCTTAGCATTCAAACTATACTGAATGTCATCGTAGCCTTTAAATGATCCTGCAACTGTAGTACCAATAGCACCTTTTGCAAACTGAATGGGTTTTACTGGTGCAGCAGATACACTTGGCGAAACCGCCGCAGACAAAGCCAAAGTTATTGAACCTAACAAAGTTAATTTTTTCATCACTATGTGCCATTTTTAAATTGATCATTTTTAATCATGTGAAATTCTAAATTTCATCAATAGATTTCTTTCATAAGTCATTTTTCACTCAGCTCCAAGTTATAAATTCCAGCAATTAGATTGAATCTCAATGCTAGTCTTTTGCCTCGATTGCGATATCGCTCAGCAAGAATTTTGAAGGTTT
>NZ_VPBP01000047.1:0-16307 GCF_013418685.1 Acinetobacter sp. YH12129 | reverse complement strand
TTTTAAGGGGGGGAGGATGTCAACTGCCCATGCTTGTTGTTTGGGTTGGTCATAAATGCCTGTTAATGGCGGATGTGCGCCTGCAAAAATTGGCAGATCCCATTCTTTTAAATCGACAATTTCAGTTTCTACGGTACTGTAGTCATAGCTTTCGATTTCTGAAAGTAGCCAGTTGGCAATTTTAATTGCCGTACGGCCTTCGCGGACACTGCCGACAATAATATGCAGTTTCATCATATTTCCCGTCTTGTTTTAAAGTCTTGCATTAAATTAATATGAATTCGGTCCGTTGCATATACAGAAAATGTATCGAGTCGATTGATAGTTATAAAAATAGTGATAAAAAAAGCTCCCGAAGGAGCTTTTCATTTGCTGAAACTTAGATCAGTTTTACGCCTTGTTGACCGGCAGGGGTCACTTTGAAAATTTCAACTTCAAAGGTGATATTTTTACCGGCTAGAGGGTGGTTGAAATCCACTTCGGTAATGTCTTCACCTACAGTTTTGATCACCCCATACAGACTTTGTTTGGCTTTATCTTCAAACTCAATCATATGGCCTTCAACAGGACGTTGCTCAAATTTGA
This sequence comes from Acinetobacter sp. YH12129, assembly GCF_013418685.1. NCBI lineage: Bacteria > Pseudomonadati > Pseudomonadota > Gammaproteobacteria > Moraxellales > Moraxellaceae > Acinetobacter > Acinetobacter sp. YH12129. The sequence continues at coordinate 15,722 of NZ_VPBP01000047.1, read as the reverse complement.
CAGTATCAAATTTTTGTACGTTTTCCGGGTTCCATGGACCAAAAGCATCTTCAGGAGGAAGGCTCACAGTACGGCGGTCACCTGCACGTAAACCGAATAAAGCTTTCTCAAAACCCGGTAATAAGCTGCCATCACCCATGACAAGGCTGACAGGTTCAGCACGGCTACGGGTATTGTCAATTTCTACGCCATTTTCAATAGCAACAGAAAAGTGAAGGTCTACTTTAGAACCTTCTTCAATACGAGTTTCCTCGTTAGGATTGATAAAATCAGTCATTTTGCGCTTCCGCACGTTGAATTCGGTGTTTTTCTAAGAAAAACGTATCGATAAGAAGCAGAATCGTGCCTAATGTAATGGCACTGTCTGCAATATTAAATGCAGGAAAGTGGCTGTTGTTGTAATACACGTGAATGAAATCCACCACATAACCTAAAGATACGCGGTCAATTAAGTTGCCTATTGCGCCGCCTAAAATCAGGGCAATGGCAATTGGAAGGACTTTCACGTTTTTTGGCATACGCATGAGCCAAAATACAAAAATGACAGACACAAGTCCTGCGAGTGAAGTAAAGAAATAACGTTGCCATCCACCGGCATCGGACAAGAAACTAAAGGCAGCGCCATAGTTATGTAGTAATGTCCAATTTAAAAAGGGCATGACAGGTACAGGATCTGCGTAGTTCAGATGTGTACTTGCAATCCATTTGGTCCATTGATCCAAAATAATGGCAACAATGGATAAGCCCACCCACACTAAATTGTGTGGGTAGAATTGAAAGAAGCCCTTTTTTTCTTGTGGATTAGGCATATTTTCTCTCTTCGCCTTGACCTGTAGGAAGGTTAATAATACAACGAGAACAAAGACCTGGATGTTCGTGATGTGTATTCACATCTGGCAGTACATGCCAGCAGCGTGCACATTTTTCACCGTCAGCAGCAGAGACTTTGACATTTAAACCGTCAAGGTCAGAGGCTTCGCCTTGTGCTGCGTCAAATTCATTAACAATCACTTGAGAGGTGATGAGGACAAAACGCAGTTCTTCACCGAATTTGTCTAAAACAGCTTTCAGTTCAGCATTGGCCCAAAGTTCAACTTTGGCAGACAAGTTTGAACCCACAGTTTTTGCAGTACGTGCAGCTTCAATAAACTTGTTTACTGCAGATTTGACGGTGATCAAGGTTTGCCATTCAGCTTCAGTCACCAGATTCGCTGTAGAGGCTACAGGAATGTCATACCACTCCGCAGTAAATACATATTTCTCAGATTGCTCTGGAATCAACGGCCAAGCTTCTTGTGCGGTAAAGCTCAAGATAGGAGACATCCAACGGACAAAGGCTTGAACCAAGTGATACAACGCCGTTTGTGCAGAATGACGCGCTGCTGAGTCTGCTTTGGTGGTGTACTGACGGTCTTTGATGATGTCGAGGTAGAAACCACCCAAGTCATTAATACAGAAGTTGGTCAATGCGCTAGTCACGATATGGAAGTTCATATCTTCATAAGCTTGTTGAATAGTTTTTTGTACTTCCGCAGCACGTTGCAAGATGTATTGATCCAGTGCGATCAATTGATCGACAGGCAAAGCATCAGTCGATGGTTTGAAGCCATTCAAGTTAGCCAACAAGAAACGCAACGTATTACGGATACGGCGGTAACCATCTGATGCACGGCTGAAGATTTCTTTACCTGCAGTCATTTCATAACGGTAGTCTGCAGACGCAATCCAGAAACGTAGGCCATCTGCACCCATGTCTTTAATGATGTCTTGCGGAGTGATCACGTTACCGATCGACTTCGACATTTTGCGGCCTTTTTCGTCCACAACGAAGCCGTGAGTCAATAAGCCTTTGTACGGTGCGCGGTTATTAATCGCCATAGACGTCAACAATGAAGACTGGAACCAGCCACGATGTTGGTCAGAACCTTCAAGGTACAAGTCAGAAGGGTCTTGCAATTCTTCACGTTCACGAAGTACTGCAAAGTGTGTTGTTCCAGAGTCAAACCAAACGTCTAGAGTGTCACGAACCGCATTGTACTGCTCTGCATCTGCACCGATAAACTCAGATGCATCACGGTTATACCAACCGTCAATACCTTCTTGTTCAATCAGCTTCGCGACTTCTTCGATTAGCTCAGGGGTACGCGGGTGAAGTTCGTTGGTATCTTTATGCACGAAGAATGGAATTGGCACGCCCCATGTACGTTGACGTGAGATACACCAATCTGGACGACCTTCAATCATCGATTGGATACGGTTTTTACCCCAATCCGGTACGAAGCTGATGTCATTTTCAATCGCGTTCAATGCACCTTGGCGTAAACCTTTTGCATCCATGCTGATGAACCATTGCGGTGTTGCACGGAAGATAATCGGTGTTTTATGGCGCCAGCAATGTGGGTAGCTATGTTTGATCACCACATGTGCCCAAAGTTTGCCTGCTTCGGTTAAAGCAGCAATGATTTTTGGATTGGCTTTGTAGATGTGTTCGCCTGCAAAAATTGGCGCAGTCGGTAAATATACACCGTTGCCGCCAACTGGATTGTCGACTTTCAGGTTGTACTGTAAGCCAACTTTATAGTCGTCCACACCATGGCCTGGCGCGGTATGTACAGCACCTGTACCACTGCCGTCTGTGACATGCTCACCTAAAATCACTGGTACTTGGCGTTCAGCAATTAACGGATGTTGTAGTACTAGATTTTCAAGTTTTGCACCAGCAAACTCAGCGATTACTTCAACTGCGTTAAAACCATAACGTTGAGTTGCAGATTCAACCAATGATTTTGCAAGGATGAAGTTTTGCGCTGCTTTGTCTTCGCCAGTTGCTTTCACCAATTGGTATTCAAGTTCAGCGTGTAGAGCAACCGCTTGGTTGGCAGGCATAGTCCAAGGTGTGGTTGTCCAGATTACGATATCTGTAGAATCGCTAACTGTAACACCTAGGCGTGCAGATAAATCAGCTAAATCAACAACGCTAAAACCAACGTCAATCGCATCTGATTTTTTGTCTTCGTATTCCACTTCAGCTTCAGCTAAGGCAGAACCACAGTCCAAACACCAGTTCACAGGTTTAAGACCCGGCTCAATATGGCCTGCTTTGGCAATTTCACCGAGCGAACGAACGATGTCGGCTTCTTGTTTGAAGTTCATGGTGAGGTAAGGGTTGTCCCAATCACCAAACACACCCATACGCACGAAGTCTTTTTTCTGTAATTCAACTTGGGTGTAGGCATATTCACGGCAGGCTTTACGGAAAGTTGAGGCATCTACTTTCACGCCGACTTTACCGACTTTTTCTTCAACTTTCAGTTCGATTGGAAGACCGTGACAGTCCCAACCTGGTACATACGGTGCGTCAAAACCGTCCATTACACGGCTTTTGATGATGATGTCTTTCAGGACTTTATTCACCGCATGGCCTAAGTGAATTTGGCCATTTGCGTATGGAGGGCCGTCATGAAGCACATATTTTTTCTTGCCAATACGCGATGCACGAATCTGCTGATAAATGTTGTCGGCATACCACTCTTCTAACCATTTCGCTTCACGTACTGCGAGATTTGCTTTCATCGCAAATTCAGTACCTGGGAGGTTTAGCGTGGCTTTATAATCCACTGCATTTTCAGGAGTTTGCTTATCGCTCATGCAAGTTGTCTTCCAAATTTATCAGCCCGTTGACTGACGCGTTTTACAATAAATAATCGGGGTTTAAAAGGGGAAATGAGGGTGCTGACCTCGAAACTCAAGGAGCTTTTCGACGTCGTCATCAATTCCGGCTTTCAGTGCTTCAAGCGAAGGGTAGTCCTTTTCGCCATGTAAAAAGTTCAAGAACGTCACCCGCATTAACAGGCCATACAGATTAGCAGAAACATCAGGAAAATGTACTTCTAATCGCCATTCAGGATGTTCCTGTTTAATTGCGGGACGCGTACCAACATGCCCTGCACCAAACAGGGCAGAGGGTGCATAACCTGCAACCCCTAATTTGTCAGCATTTTCGTTTTTTACTTTATCTGTTAAAGATTCGGTTTCACAAATGACATCGACTGCATAAATGCCATTTAAACAAGGTTTATGACGGTTTAAACGCACATTAATGGTAGGAAAATTAATGGTGCGACCGATTTGATCGCCATACTGCACACGACCGGTGATGCTATAAGGACGACCTAAAAGTTTTGCGGCATGGGCAAGGTCGCCTGCTTGTAATGTCTGACGAACCAGTGTCGAACTGACACGTTCGCCATCAACTTCGACATTTTGCAGGGCTGTGACTTGGAAGCCGTATTGGCGTAAAAATTCGCTATTGCCTTGGCGGTTTTTGCCAAAGTGATGATCTTCGCCCAAAACTAAACTTTGTGTATTGAGTTTATTTTTTAAAATATCGGCAAATTCTTCGGCGCTGAGATTACGAAAGGCATTGTCAAATTTCGCCACCACAATATAGTCGACGCCTAGTTCAGTTAAATATTCGACTTTTTCACGTAGTGAACTGATTCGAGGCGGTGCATCATAAGCTTTAAAGAATTCAAGCGGTTGTGGCTCAAAAATCATCACAGCTGTTTTTAAGTTTTGTTGCTGTGCTATGTCTTTGAGCTGGCTGACCATCGCTTGATGACCCAAATGTACACCATCAAAATTGCCAATGGTCACGGCAGTTTTGGGGAGTTCTAAGTGGGGCGCTAAAGCATTCAGACGGAGCAGCTTCATGGGCGAATCAATTGTTGAAAATGTTTGAGGGCTATATATTGCCATAATCTTCTGCGTTCGTCTTGTTGTTGTGTTTTTACTCAAGTTTTTTTATGCAGAGATGAATTTACTATCAATAAAATAAATTATAAAAATAAATATTAATCAATTTTTCTTGTTTAATGGTGTGCTTAAACTATAGACATTCCATTTTGATGAGCATCATGCGATGAAAATGCCATTTTATCAACTCCAGCATAAACAAGACTTGATTCGTCATTTCACCCCAAACTGGTTTACGGTGGTGATGGGCACAGGTGTGGTGGCCCTCATTTTACCATCTATAGCGGTGGCGCCGCAGTGGATGTGGTCCTTCGGAGCAGCGCTGTGGCAGATCAGCATCGTGTTGTTCATATTGTTTAGTGGGATGTATCTCAGCCGATGGATATTGTACCCACAAGCAGATTTTCCAGCATCCAGTGATGAGTTTATTTCTTGGGGCGATCCCCATGGCACTGGCAACCCTGATCAATGGCGCATTGAAATTTGGCACCACGCTATACACAGAGTTTTTGGGCATGAGCATCATCACATGGGCTGAATATTTATGGTATGTCGATGTGTTGATGTCAATAGCGATTGCATGGTGTGTTCCATTTCTGATGTTTAGTCGTCAGCAACATGCGCTGCAAGGCATGACCGCAGTATGGTTATTGCCGATAGTGGCTTGCGAGGTGGTTGCCAGTTCAGGCGGTTTATTGTTGGCGCATTTACCTGCACAGGCCCATGCTGTCCATATTTTGCTGGGGAGTTATCTGCTTTGGGGGATCTCAGTATTTCCTGCATTTGCCATCTTAAGTATCTTGTTGCTGCGTCTGGCTTTACATCAATTGCCAAGCAAGGATATGGCGATCAGCAGTTGGTTGGCCTTAGGGCCGATTGGGACAGGGGCTTTAGCGCTGTTACTTTTAGGAGAGCAAGCCCCACGTATTTTGACAGCGGTAGACTTGGCTGATTTAGGACAGGTGTTGCTTCAAGGCGGCGTGTTCGCAGCCCTTGTTCTGCTCGGATTTGGTGTATGGTGGTTTGGAATCGCTATACTCATCACGCTAAAACATTTACGAGATTTACCCTTTAATCTCGGGTGGTGGGCGATGACATTTCCATTCGGCGTTTTTAGTTTGGCGGTCATCCATTTGGCGGAACATACGCAATTACACGCTATTCAACAGTTCGGCACCTTTTTTGCAGTTTTGCTCTGTACGCTTTGGTTATTGGTGATGCTGAAAACTATACAAGGGTTTTATCGTGGCAGCTTATTTTTTTCTCCGTGTTTAAATGCGTATTGTGATGCTCAGCGCGCATCTTAAATGATGTCGGGTGAATGTAAATCCGTTGAAGAAAACTATAGCGCGTTGGCTTTGACGGATTTCAGCAAACAAATATAGAGCTTGTGCAAGCGTGTGATGCAGTTACGTTATTTTGCTATCCAAGCAAAACATTCATGTATAAAATTTGCGCGTATTTTCGAGAGATCAACTGGCTTCGAGATATAAACTTGCTTGAAGTGTAGGTGCTAGAGCAAGGCTTATGGATTAAAACAAAAAAGATAAAAATAAGGATCGAATTATGTGTAATCAAACCCGTTTTTGGGATGATGCCAAAGGATTATTAGAAGAGTGGTACGTCGCTTGTACCTCTAAAGAACTCAAAAAAGATCAACCATTTTCAGCCACCCTGTATGGTAAAAAAATTGTCCTGTTCCGACAAAAAGATGGGACAGCTGCTGCATTGCTCGATCAATGTGTGCATCGTGGTGTGCCTTTGTCAAAGGGTAAAATAACTGATGGCTGCGTGACATGTCCATATCATGGTTGGTCATATCAGGGTGATGGCCATGTGGCGCATATTCCTAGTGTCAATGGACAATTTTTTCCAGAAAAACCGCATCCTTTTAAACAGCGTAGTTTTGATGTGTGTGAGCAAGATGGGGTGGTATGGATTTATCTCGGTGAAAAGCCCAAACAGGAACGCCCGGAAATATTTAAATTACCGTTTTATGATCAAGCCGGCTGGGTCAGTTATTACATGGTCGGCAGTTATGATGGCGAGATGGGCGCTGTTGCACAGAATATAATGGATGTAACCCATACCATATTTGTCCATGAAGGCTGGTTTCGTTCAGAGTCGGGAAAAGCCGTGGATGCCACCATAGATGTCGGGCCGCGCAAAGTAGTCGTTGACTATCATGACCATGATGCAGATGTCGGCATGATGCCATGGCTGACCAATCCGCATGGTGCTGAACAGGTCCACCGCGACAGTTTTATTGCGCCGAATATTACCTTGGTGGAATACCATTGGGGAGAGCCATCGGGCATGGTGTTTAATAGTCTGATTAGCCCTGTGGGGCCGTATGAGTCACGGGTTTATACCTGTGTCAGTTATAAATTTCCGATTCCAAAATTGTTGTCTAAGGCATTGATGCCGGCTGTGAATGCCTATACTTGGGTGGTCAACAAACAAGACATTAAAATTTTGTCAGCGCGAAGAGCTGGCATCGAGCATATGCCGATGACCCATTCGCATAGTGTACGAGGGGATATGGCACATATTGCATTAGAGAAGATTTTAGATGCCTTACGTCATGACCAACAATTGGCACCATCTTTTATTGGCAAGCGGCCGATGCAATTTCAAATTTGATAGCATTCAAATCTGCGTGAGGAATTTATTTTCTGAGCAATGTGATTTTTGAAGATGATTTTTTCTGCGCACGTGCAAATGTATGCTATATGAAGGCATCAATTTGAGGAGACCGCTATGCGTCAGCAAATCGCTTTAATTATGGCACTGCCGAGTGAATCTAAAGGCTTGTTTGAAGCCGCAGGCATTGAAGTACATTACAGTGGTATTGGTAAAGTCAATGCCGCATTTAAAGCCTTTGATGTGATTCAAAAAACCGGATGTCATACTTTGCTGAATTTGGGCACTGCGGGAAGTTCACATTTTGATGCACATGCTTTGGTTGAAGTAGCTCAATTTGTACAACGGGATATGGATGTATCGCCTTTGGGTTTTGATGTGGGGGTGACGCCGATGGATACCGATCATCCTGCTGAAATTCAGCCAGAGAGCATGTTTAGCCATTTGCCTAAAGGAATTTGTGGTACAGGCGACAGCTTTGAAACTGGGCTGCCGAAAGTACCGTGTAATCTTGTCGATATGGAAGGCTACGCAATCGCTAAAGTATGTAAAAAACTGGGTGTTCGCTTTGTATCGGTAAAATATATTACCGATGGTGCGAATGACACAGCGCATCTGGATTGGGAAGAAAATTTATTATTCGGCGCAAAGAAATTATTGAAATTATATCAAACAGTCAAATAAGGCATTTAGCTAATTTCGGTCGGCGACCATAGAATGCTATGGTCGTATGCCAATTCGACCCAATTCAATTTACTTTTCTGGGCGTGGAATTACACCGTAAAGCATCATATGAACGGTATGTTGAATAATCCGTTGTTGCATACTGCGATTACGTAAGGTTTTTCCAGTGACCATTTCCATTTGGGTTGCAAAGTCAGCATAGTTTTGCGTAATTGCCCAAATGTTCAGAATTAAAAGTTCTGGATCAATATCTTTTGAAATTTTACCTTGCTCTTGCCAGTTGCTAATGACTTTGGCTTTGCGTTTCACTAATTTTTTTAGTGGGCCTTTTAAAATTTCAAGAATGTGTGGTGCGCCCTGAATGACTTCAAGTGCGAACAAACGTGAGGCTTTCGGTTGCGTACGAGATACTTCAATTTTCTGCAATAGATAATTGGTGATCGCTTCTTCAGGCTCAAGGTCTGCTTCCAACATTTGTAGCGGAGCAAGCCACTTTTGTAGAACCGTTGTCAGAACTTCAACATAAAGCGCTTCTTTATTTTCATAGTAATAGAAAATATTCGATTTATGCATTTCTGCAATCTGTGCGATCTCATCCAAGCTGGCGCCATTGAAGCCATACAGGGAAAAGACATCCAGTGCTGCATTAAGCAACTGGTGGCGTTTCTGGGTACTCTTTTTTTGTTCCATTAGCTCTTTTAAGAAAATGAAAAGGGAATATTGAATTGTACGGCAAATCAACAGATTTGTGCACAATCATCGTTTCTAATTTTATGAATTTTGGCAGTTTATTCTATTCAACGGTCAAATAAATACGACGAATGCCATAATATTTCAAATAATCATTTTAGGGTGAAATTTAAATAAATCATTATTTTTAGTCATGGATTTATATGATTTGTCGTAATTTTTGTGATGTATTTGTCAACAGGCGATAAATCTCCCCTAAATGCTAAACGTGGTTATGTTGCGATATTGCTCTAGAACAGGACAGGAAGTCACACAGTTTAAGTGATGATTTCCTGCACAAGTACAGCTTAAGTGGCCAACACTGCTTGTAAGACCTGTTGTTCAAGTTCAGTAAATTCAATGCCTTTTTTTCGTGGACGGGCCAAATCGACACGAAATTCTTTGGCAATATGGCCTTTATCGAGCAAGATTATACGGTCTGCCAACTGCACGGCTTCACTTACATCATGTGTGACCAAAATTGCGGTAAAACCTTGTTCAGTCCAGAGTTTTTCAATCAAATTCTGCATATCTAAACGTGTTAAGGCATCGAGCGCACCCAGTGGTTCATCTAGCAGCAAAATGCGTGGTTTATGTGACAAAGCACGTGCCAGTGCAGTACGTTGACGTTGCCCCCCTGACAGCTGTGTTGGCCAAAGCCCCGCTTTGTCTTTTAAACCGACTTTTTCGAGGAGTGCTGTAGCATTGGCGTGTTGGTCTTTGCTTAAACCAAGTTGTACATTTTTCTCAATGCTACGCCAAGGCAGGAGGCGAGGGTCTTGGAACATCACACGAATATCATCACTGGTGATGCCTTCACGAATATGACGTGCAGACTTAAATTTAATTTCGCCATAACTCGGTTTTTCTAAGTCGGCGATGAGGCGAAGCAGGGTACTTTTACCACAGCCACTACGACCGACAATCGCCAAGAATTCACCGGGTTGAATATGCAGGTCAAGGTCTTCAAGGACTTTAACATCGCCATAAAATTTGTGTAGTTGTTCAATCAGGATCTCTGCGCCCAACACCGCATGGGGGTTGATATCCTCGACAGAAGAACGCTGAGGTTGGGTTGAGTCGTCTGCATGACGGCTTATACTTAAATCGGTCATCATATGCTCCTTATTTTTGGTAACCCGAGTGCCAACGGAGTAAATATTTTTCTAAGGTAACAGCCAGTACATCGGCCAATTTACCGAGTAGGGCATACAATAAAATCCCGACCAAGACGATGTCGGTTTGCAGGAATTCGCGTGCGTTCATGGTCATATAACCGATGCCGGCTTGTGCAGAAATGGTTTCTGCCACAATCAACAAAACCCAAACGAGCCCGAGTGAAAAACGCAGACCAACTAAAATAGACGGCATCGCCCCCGGTAGAATGATTTCTTTATACAGTTGCCAGCCACTCAAACCGTAGCTTTTGCCCATTTCAATCAGTTGAGGGTCTACAGAACGAATACCATGATAGGTATTGATATAAATGGGAAAGAATACGCCAATAGCGACTAAAAACAGCTTGGCCGATTCATCGATCCCAAACCATAAAATCACCAATGGAATCAGGGCAAGAGCAGGAATGTTACGGATCATTTGCAGCGTGGTATCGAGTAGCGTCGATGCTGTTTTGGATGAACCATTCAGCAGCCCTAAAAAAAGACCTAATCCACCACCGACTAAAAGCCCAACCAAAGCACGACCGGCACTGATTTGAACATGCTTCCACAGTTCACCACTGATCAGTAAGTTCCAAAAGGCCACCACCACCGCACTTGGCGCAGGCAAAATACGACTTTCTAACAGCCCTGTAACAGAGGCAATTTGCCACCCGATAATTAATGCAATAGGAAACAACCAAGGCAGCAAACGCTGCCCGAGTTGTGTTCCACGTGAAACCTTCGGTGCTTTGAAGGTTTCAACAGAAGCAGTTTTGGACATTAGGCCGGCTCCTGAATCTTTTCAGCTTTTTTATTTTCATCTGGGGTGTAGTTGTTCGCGACAATCTCACCAAATGGGCCGGTTAAGTTAGGTTGAACCAATTTCTGACGTGTTTCCAATGGCAGTAATGGGAACACTAATTCTGCAAAACGGATCGACTCTTCAAGGTGTGGGTAACCAGAGAAAATAAAGGTGCTAATCCCGAGATCGGCATATTCTTGGATACGTGCGGCGACGGTTTCAGGATCACCAACGAGTGCCGTACCTGCACCACCACGAACCAGACCAACACCGGCCCATAAGTTTGGCGATACTTCTAATTTGCTACGGTCGCCATTGTGCAGTTCAGCCATACGGCGTTGACCAACAGAGTCCATGGTTTTGAACTTGGCTTGCGCGGCTGCAATGGTGGCATCGTCGACATATTGGATCAGCTCTTCTGCTGCTTTCCATGCCTCTTCATTGGTTTCGCGCACAATGACATGTAAACGAATGCCATAATTCAGTTCACGTCCTTTGGCTTTGGCTTTTTCACGCACCACTGCAATTTTTTCTTTTACCGCAGCAGGTGGCTCACCCCAAGTCAAATAGGTGTCAACTTGATCTGTTGCCAGTTCAACAGCAGCCTCTGAAGAACCGCCAAACCATAATGGTGGGTACGGTTTTTGTAGCGGCGGATAGAGTAATTTGGCGTCGTCCACACTCAAACGTTCACCATGGAAGGTATAGCTTTCACCGGTATGTGAGCGGGTTAAAATTTCACGCCAAATGGTGGTGTATTCCGCGGCAGTTTGGTAACGCGTTGCGTGATCTTCATAGACACCATCACCCTTGAGTTCCTGCTCATCACCGCCTGTAACTAAGTTCAGTAAGATACGGCCGCCAGATAAACGGTCAAAAGTTGCAGCCATACGTGCGGTTAGTGCAGGCGTTGTCACCCCCGGACGTAGCGCCACTAGAAATTTTAAATTTTTAGTGGCATCAATCAAGCTTGCAGCTGTAAGCCATGGATCTTCACATGAACGACCTGTTGGAATCAGAACGCCTTCATAGCCAAGATTATCCACCGCTACTGCAATTTGCTTCATGTAGGCATGATCGACTTGGCGTGCACCTTTACTTGTTCCTAAGTAGCGACTGTCACCGTGGGTAGGGATAAACCAGAAAATTTTCATGTTCAGTTCCTTGTATTTTTGATGGCTCGGGTATCAATGTGATGAAGGTGTCCAAACTTGCTTTTGGACTTGAATGTTGTTTGGAATCAGTTGGACTTGTTTAAATAAGTCCGCAATATTTTGCTGTGCTTGTATGACCTCGGGTGTCAGCGGGCGCACAGGAGAGGGTTTAGATCGGCGAGAAAAGGCTTGCGCAGCAATGTTCTTTTGCAGCCCTGTGCTGTTTTGATAAATCTCTAAAGCCACATTTTGGTTCTTCACAATCCACTGATCGGAAGCGTCTAGGGCCTTCAAAAATTTAGCTGGGGCATCAGGGTGTGCTTGAACGACTTTTGGATTTGCCACATAAAATGAATAGGTCTTTGGAAAATCACCGGATTGAATCAGCACTTTAGCCTGAGCATCCAACTCCGCTGCAGATAAAAACGGGTCCCAAATGGCCCATGCATCAATTGATTTTTTATCAAATGCGGCCCGTGCATCTGCTGGTGGAATCCAAATTGGTTGGATATCGCTCCAAGTCAAACCGGCTTTTTCTAAAGTTTTGGCTAATAACTCATGCGCACTCGAGCCTTTTTGCACAGCAACACGTTTGCCACGTAATTCTTGAATGGTCTTGATTGAGCTATCCGCAGGAATCACGACAGCAAGCGACTGTTCAGGCACCACTTCATAGCCAATATAATTCAGGTCTTTATTGGCAGCTTGGGCAAAAATAGGCGGGGTGTTGCCGACATAGCCATAATCCACCGCACCGACCGCAAGGGCTTCTAACATTTGTGGGCCAGCAGGGAACTCCTTCCACTCAATGTGAGCGCCGGGAAATTGTTGTTCAAAGAGCTTTTGTTCACGGGCAACCAGCAAATTTAAGGCTGATTTTTGAAAACCGATAACCAAGGTTTTTACGGCTGTTTCAGCTGGTTTTTCACGATCCTGCTGTGCTGTTTCTTGTTTTTGGCAGGCACTGAGTCCAAAGCCAAAAGTGGCTAAAGTCAGTATGGAAAATGTTCTTAGAATACGCATGGAATCGCCCTTATGCTGTGGTCGGCTTATTTGATAATGGCCGACTCAATATTTAATTTATTTGGAATTAATTTTTCGTTATAAAACGCATCAGCGACTTGCTGCTGCTCCTGCGCCACTTGTGCAGTAATCGGTGTCACTTGATTGCCTAAGCGTGAAATAGATGTTTTAAGCACATCTAGACCTAAGCCTGTTTTGCCTTCGAGTAACTTGGCCGCTTCATCTTGATTTTTTGAGACCCATTGCGTGGTCAAATTCAACTCATTCACCACAGCTTGCAGGACTTTTGGATTTTCCTGAGCAAATTTACGATCGGCCAAATAGAACTGGTAGTTCTTCACCAAGTTTTCGCCATTGGCAATGGTGCGAGCATTAAGTTGATGCTCAGCAGCAGAAAGGAACGGGTCCCAAATTACCCATGCATCGACTGCACCTTTTTCAAAAGCAGCACGTGCATCGGCAGGAGGTAAATACACGACATTGATGTCGCTAAATTTGAGTTGATTGGCTTCCAATAGCTTGAGTAACAGGTAATGCACGTTTGAGCCTTTGTTTAAGACCACACGTTTACCTTTTAAGTCCTGAATACTGTGAATAGCCGAATCTTTTTGCACAATTAACGCTTCAGCTTTTGGAACAGCAGGTTGGTTGGCAATGTAAACCAAATCAGTTTGAGCGGCTTGAGCAAAGATAGGCGGTGCTTCACCGACTTCACCAAATGACACGCTGCCCACATTGAGGCCTTCAAGCAGCTGTGGACCCGCAGGAAATTCGACCCATTTGATATTTACACCTTGGCTTTTTAAGGCTGTTTCTAAGGTTCCGCGTTCTTTTAAAATTGGCAATAAGCCATATTTTTGGAAGCCGATATTTAAGGTGACATTTTCTTCAGCCTCTTTTTTGCCACAGCCCGACATCATCATGGCACCCACAACCGCTGTAGACAGTACAAGTGTTTTTGTCCAAAGTTTTACTTTGTGAGTACGCATGTGTTGCTCCTATAAAGGTCTAAATGTGCAGAACTGTTGATTTATGAACACATAAGCTAAAGAGTTTTCTTTTTCGAAAAAAATAAGAAAACTTAAATTTAAAATCAGGAAAAAAGATAAATAAAAATCAGCAAAACTTATGAAAAATTATGATTTTAGAAAAACATATAATGTGTCAAAGTATTATTTTAAGTTATTGAAAATTATTCATTTATTGTATTTATTTAAATGATAGATATCGTTATTCTGTGGCTTGCATAGTGATTTGAGAGCCTAGACAAAGGATTCGGCATAACCTTATGCAAAATAATGCTATTCAGCGCATAGAAAAAGCCACTTTAAAGTGACTTTTTACAAACCAATGAGTTTCTTTGATAGTTATATAAGGCCTGACGGGCATTCGGTAAGTCATCGACACTGACTTGTTCAAAACCTTGTTCAAGGAACCAATGCGCTGTTCGTGTGGTCAAAATAAACAATTGTTCAATACCTATATCTCGCGCTTTTTCTTCTAAATAATGCAAAATTTGGCTACCGCGATTTGATTTTCGATACCCCGGATGCACAGCCACACACGCGATTTCAGCAGAGCGTTTTTCATTCCCTGTGACAGGAATCGGGTATAACGCAGCGCAGGCCAAAATCGTACCGTCACGTTCAATCACTGCAAATTGTCCAATTTCATTTTCCAAACGTTCGCGTGAGCGATAAACCAAGATACCTTCTTGTTCGAGAGGGCGTAACAGATTGATTAAGCCACCCACATCTTGAATATCGGCAGTACGCACTTCTTCATAATGCGCATCAGTGATCATGGTGCCAGAACCGTCACGCGTGAACAATTCTTCGATCAATGCGCCATCATAAGCATAGGAAATAAGATGAACACGGTGCACGCCTTGTAGGGAGGCATCTTTGGCAACGCTTAAATGCAGGGCAATATCGGGATTAGAATCTTGATATTGCAAAATATGCTGATCAAGTTGATGAGGTGTAATTTCGCGTTGTAGCTGCCCATGTTCATTGTGCAAACCGTGTTGTTTGCCCAAGAAAATCAACTTATCCGCTTTTAAACTGATCGCGGTTTTGGTCGCAACTTCTTCAGCCAATAAATTAAACACTTCACCTGTCGTGGAATAACCTGTTGGCCCAAGCACCACAATATTTTGGCTCTCTAAATGACGTTGAATCGCATGGATATCGACGGAACGAACTTCACCAGACAGTTGAAAATCGATACCGTCACGAATGCCATACGGTTTTGCCGTGACCAAATTGCCTGAGACCACATCAATACGCGCGCCGTACATCGGTGAGTTGGCTAAACCCATAGACAGGAGGGCTTCAATTTGCAGACGAATGGAACCGACGGCATTCATCACCGCAGGTAAGGATTCGCGAGTGGTGATGCGACGGTGATGATGAAATGGTGTCTTGATGCCGCTGCTTTGTAAATTATGATTGATTTGCGGACGAGCACCATGCACCAAAATTAGACGAATACCAAGTGAGTGTAATAAGGCAATATCATGAATAATGTGTTGAAAATTTTCATGTTGCAGCGCTTCACCATCAAACATGATGACAAAGGTTTTGTTGCGATGCGCATTAATATAGGGTGCAGAATGACGGAACCAATGCACATACTGTAAGGTTGTGCTGGAAGATGGTTCAGTGATATTCGTTTGCATGCCTATGCCTGTTTATTCGCTTTGGTATGGATGATTCTAAACAAAAACATATGACAGCGGAAAGCAAATTTGACATCCTCACCCCCTTAAAC
>NZ_VPBP01000046.1:0-16885 GCF_013418685.1 Acinetobacter sp. YH12129 | reverse complement strand
TGGCCAGAAAAATGAGTCGTTCTCGCTGTTCTAAACTAAGTGGTACAGAAACAATCCGAGGCATGTGTGAACATCTGTTAACTAAAAAAACCTTTTCGCATGATTAGTTATTTTTGTCAACTTATATACATGATTGGTGATGTAGTTGAATGTCTTGTGATCTACCTAGACGAGATGCTTACTTAATTTTGCAGTGCGAGTGAACCAAAAGAGTTGTAGTGTTCCAATGAAGAGCACGCATGCGGCCAAAATAAATTGCTGTGAATAATCAATACCGATTCGCTGTAAAAAACTAAAGCTTATACCGCCAATCAATTGAATAGATGCAAAGCACAGGGTTGCAATACTCCAGAGCTTTTTATAGGCGCTACCATAGATTTGCAGAATGGTATAAGAGGTAAGAAAAACCACTGCTGGATTGAGTAGGCCTGTAGCAAAAGAAGATAAAAAAGTAAAAAGTGGATGGATATTAATAATTGCTATAAAAATCGCGAAGACATAGCAGCTATATAAAATTTTAAGAGCGCTGATATTTCCCAGTTTTTGTGCTAGGCAGTAAGCAGCAAATGCCCCTAAAGCACTCCCCAGACCATATAAAATCCAATTGAAATTGATCCCGATCGGGCTCAGGTGTAGGGTGTGAGTTAAATAGTCAATCCAAAATAATGAATGGGGCACGTAAGCAAAAGCACTGGTGCTATACACAATTAAGAGACAATAGAAAATTCCATCGACTTTATGTTCTACTGCAGGAATCGCGGTGAGTGTTGTGAGCTGTAATTTAAAACTCTTCAAAAGCACGCTGAGTAACATACAAATCAGGCTTGAAAAAGCAAACAAAATCAACCAAGCCCACATTGTCGAAATTTGTTGGATGTAAGGCAAAAATAGCGTTGCCATTAACACCCCTAAGCCAATACCACTGAAACCAATAAAGTTGATTTTAAAGCGGTCTTGAAGCTGTGAACATTGGGCCACGACACTTGGGGAGAGGATCATTAGTAAGCCGCCGCTGATCCCTGAAATAACGCGCCAAGTGCTATACCAAAGTTCTGAAAAACCTGAAAATGCACAACTGAGTAAACTGAGTGTCCCTGCAATAGCTGCGAGTTGGATATAATTCACCATGCTTTTATTTTGGGGTAATTTCATGGCCCAAAATGCACCGATCAAGTAGCCGAGCAAATTGGCACTGCCTAAGATGCTGGCAAAACTTGGGCTCCAACCAAATGCTTCACGGGTTGAAGGGAGGAGTGCGGTATAGGAAAAACGTAATATCCCGATGCCTAGGCACATGCTTAGACAGAGAAATAGGCTCAGTTTAATTTTGTTAGAGAACATCCTGTACTCATGTATTTTTATGATTGGTTAAAAAATAACATGAATATGCTGTAGAAAAATCAACAGATCTTAAAGTTTTGACTAAGGTCTAAGCTCAAAATAAATTATTAAAAACTTAACTATTCAAAAAGATAGCTGTGGTGTGAGTACAGTAAGAAGTCAAATTTAAAGATACAGTAATAAAAAACCGTACACGGCGTACGGTTTTTTATTTTTAAAGCACTTATGAATTAACGCATTTTCGCCAAGAAACGACCTAAACGAGTGAGTGCTTCACGTAGTTCATTTTCAGCAGGCAAGAACACCACACGGAAATGATCAGGTGTCGGCCAGTTAAAACCTGTACCTTGAACCAAAAGCACTTTTTCAGCACGGAGGAAATCTAACATGAATTTCTCATCGTCTTGGATTGGGTAAATTTCAGGATCCAATTTAGGGAAGCAGTACATTGCACCCTCTGGTTTCACACAAGATACACCTGGAATATCATTCAACATTTCCCAAGCAATGTTACGTTGTTCATATAAACGGCCGCCCGGACGGATGAGATCATTAATTGATTGATAACCGCCTAAAGCTGTTTGAATCGCATATTGCGCTTGGTGGTTGGCACACAGACGCATCGACGCCAACATGTCTAAACCTTCAATGTAGTCGAGCGCACGTGATTTATCGCCTGTAATTGCCATCCAGCCCGAACGGTAACCTGCAATTCGGTATGCTTTCGATAAGCCATTGAAAGAAATACACAACTGATCACCTGCCAATGACGCAACAGAAACATGTTCAATACCGTCATAAACGATCTTGTCGTAAATTTCATCAGCAAACAAAATTAAGTCGTATTTCTTCGCAAGAGCCACAATTTGCTCAAGCACATGACGTGGGTAAACCGCACCTGTTGGGTTGTTCGGGTTAATCACCACGATACCGCGGGTATTCGGGGTGATTTTACTTTCCATGTCGGCAATATCTGGATACCAGAAATTTTCTTCATCACATTTATAGTGAATGGCAGTACCGCCAGAAAGGTTAACTGCTGCAGTCCACAATGGATAATCTGGCATTGGCACCAGCATTTCGTCGCCATCGTCGAGCAAGCCTTGCATTGCCATCACGATCAGTTCAGATACGCCATTTCCGACATACACGTCATTGACGTGCATGTTTAAAATGCCTTTTTGCTGGTAGTACTGACAAATTGCTTTACGCGCAGGGAAGATGCCTTTTGAGTCGGTATAACCAATTGCATTTGGCAGGTTGAGTGCCACGTCGTTAATAATTTCTTGAGGTGCTTCAAAACCAAAAGGAGCAGGGTTACCAATATTTAATTTAATAATTTTATGGCCAGCCTCTTCCATCTCATTGGCCGCTCGCAACACTGGTCCGCGAATGTCGTAGCAAACATGCTCGAGCTTAGACGATTTCTTAATTTCGCGTGGGGTGTTAAACGTATTCGGCATTTTTATATTCTCGGAAAGAGTGGAGGTCACTTTTGCATAACGGTATAAATAGCTTTTAAATGTCTCGGTCGTTACTAAATCGAGATGATGTTCGTCTCTGAGTAAAGCAACTATTTTTTCATGCGTAAACCCTGCCTGTTGATATTGTTTGATCACGGGCAGCAGATTTTTAAAAATTACGCTCTTTTTCTGCGACATTTTTTTATCCTGAGCAAGAGTAGGGCTAAGATTATCACTAAAGTTGCTCACAAAAAAGCATTTAATTTGGTATTTTGCTCACCACGATTTTATATTTGCTTACTTTTTGCTTTTTTGGTCATTATATAGATTTTGTAAATTGTTGAATAAAGACTAGAAATTTAAGAATGAATGACGTAAATATAGGATTATCCTATTTTAAATACCACGATATAAAGGGACGTCATCATGGGAAAACTCAATAAAACAGAAAGAGAATGGCAAAGAGAATTGTCACCAGAAGAGTTTCGCATAACGCGTCAGAAAGGCACGGAGCAAGCTTTCACTGGAAAATATTGGAATACGAAACAAGCTGGCACGTATGTATGTCGTTGTTGCGGGGAACCGCTTTTTTCTTCTGAAACAAAATACGATAGCGGTTGTGGTTGGCCGAGCTTTTATAAGCCAATTGAACCTGCTGCGGTGGAAGAAAATGTAGATACGACACACGGTATGGTCAGAACAGAAATTGTTTGTCATCATTGTGACGCACATTTAGGGCATGTTTTCCCTGATGGACCACAGCCGACTGGATTGCGTTATTGTATTAATTCAGCATCCTTAGAATTAGAAACAAAACAAAAAAATGATGAGGAAACTTATCCATGACCACCATTCACCAGTTTGAAGCAGAATTACTGGACGGAAGTAATAAATCCTTTGCAGATTATGAAGGCCAGGTTTTATTAATTGTAAATACCGCTAGTAAATGTGGATTTACTCCTCAATTTGCTGGTTTGGAGAAAATTTACGAACAATATAAAGATCAAGGTTTTGAGGTTTTAGGTTTTCCATGCAACCAATTTGGCGGACAAGATCCGGGTTCAAATGATCAAATTGGCGCATTTTGTCAAAAAAACTATGGCGTATCTTTTCCGATGTTTGCCAAAGTGAATGTAAAAGGCCCTGAAGCGCATGTGATTTTCCGTTATTTAACCAATAACTCGAAAGGCGTATTGGGTAATGGTATTAAATGGAACTTCACCAAGTTTTTAATTGGCAAAAATGGGCAAGTTATTAACCGCTATGCACCCACGACCAAGCCTGAAACATTGAATGAAGATATTGAAAAAGCTTTGGCTCAGTAAAATGAAGTGAATCATTGGCCGAACTGAGGTTGATATAAAGGCGCGGAAGCGTCTTTATTTTTTTGGATGTTTATACTGAAGTCTCTTTATTTGAAGGTCATAACATTGTTTAAGCAGATGGTTAAACGTCGAATTTGTGTTTTAACGTTTTTTTTACTTGTATGTGTGGGGATAGCTTGGGCAGATAGCAATCCAAGTGCATCTGAACCTACAAAAATGTCTGTTGTTGCAAGCAATCTAGACCGCACGACAGATGCTCGGGTCAATGCATTATTGCAATTATTAAAAACACCTGTTGAAGAATACCAACCTACGCGTGTTGCCGATGTAATTGATCCACATGTCAAACCGAAAATGTATGAAGTCTCTTGGGTAAATGCACCACAATATGTGCTGTCTGCGTCTGAAATGAAAACATATAAGCATCCTGTCAAACTACAGCTCACTGTGATTGCTGCAACAGGCTATATTGGTAGCTCAAAACTCATCGCAAGTTCAGGCTCTAAAAGCTTTGATCAAAAAGTACAAAAATCCCTATTGGTTGCGCGACTTGAACCTATTCCGATGGTTGATAAAAATCTCAGTTATACCGTTGAATATGAATTTACTCTTCATCCACCTCAATAAGCTTATAGCAGAAGGCAAATTTTGAGTTCCATAAATGATCTGTTATTACTGGTGGATCTAATTGATAAAGAAAGATATTACTTTGCAACTAGCTAAAACCTTTCAGTGTCTGTTTGTCTATACGCTTTACAACAATTCGTTATGACCATACTTATTTTTCATACAGCGTTTAACAGTGAGAGAACCTCGAACATTTAAATTGAGTGCAACATTTGATTTCTAATAGTGTTCAATGATTTCTTAATGATTGTTTATAAATAATTATTGCTAGATGATTAGCTCTGAATGATTGTTAAGAAATGACTCAAATAAAAATGCCCCAAATTTGGGGCATTTTTTGTTTTAAGCAAAACACTTTAAATCAATTAAAGTACTGCTTTTAAGCGACGAATCACTTCTTCACATTGGGTAATATCAGCAACCAGAGCTAAGCGGACATGGTTTTCACCCGGATTACCTTGTGCTGTATCACGTGATAAATAACGGCCTGGAAGCACTTTAACGTGTGCTTTTTCCATCAGCATTTTGGCAAAAGTTTCATCATTATCCACTTTTAACCAGTAGTAGAACCCTGCATCAGGTTTTTGTAATGGTAGTAGGTGACCCAGTTCGCGTTGGAATAATTCAAATTTTGCACGGTACTGGACGCGGTTTTCTTCGACGTGTGCTTCGTCATCCCAAGCTGCAATTGAAGCCAACTGGTGTTGAACAGGCATCGCAGCGCCATGATAAGTACGGTATTGTAAATAAGGTTTTAAAAGCGCTGCATCACCTGCAACAAAGCCAGAGCGCATACCCGGTAAGTTAGAGCGCTTAGACAATGAGTGGAATACCACGCAGTTTTTATAGTCATCACGACCCATTTCAGCACAGACTTCAAGCAGACCAATAGGTGCTTCATCAAACCAAAGTTCTGAGTAGCATTCATCAGATGCAATCACAAAATTATATTGGTCAGATAGTGCTATCAGTTTTTTAAACTGTTCTTTAGAGAGTACGGCACCTGTAGGATTACCCGGTGTGCAGACAAACAGTAAAGCGGTTTTTTCCCAAACTTCAGCTGGTACAGCGTCAAAGTCGCCAAGGTAGTTATTTTCTTCTGTACAGTTGATGAAGTAAGGCTCTGCACCCGCAAGTAAAGTTGCGCCTTCATAGATTTGGTAAAACGGATTTGGCATCACCACATAAGGGGCATCTTCACGTTTAACCAAAGCTTGTACAAACGAGAAGATCGCTTCACGTGTACCTGATACAGGCAGGATGTTGGTATCTGCACTGATGCTATTGAGTTTAAAGCGACGGGTTAACCAATTTGCAATACTTGTGCGGAGCTCAGGTAAACCTTTACTGTTTGGGTAAGTGGATAAGTGCTGAAAATTATCAATAATGGCCTGTTTCACAAACTCCGGTGCAGGATGCTTTGGCTCACCAATCGATAGGGGAATCAAAGGCAAATCTGCGGGTTTCACATCCTGAAATAGCTTATTTAGCTTTTCAAATGGATAAGGGTGCAATAATGACAAACTGGAGTTCATGGAATGGATACCGATCAATTTAAGTTAATGATGACTACAAACCTGATTCGATGCTTCATCGAGTGCTGACTTTAACTGTGCAGCAAACGTTTCCGCTTCTGAATCACTCATAGGTGAGCCATCTTTTTTAGTGACATAGAAAATATCTTCAGCACGTTCACCGAGCGTTGCAATTTTCGCAGAGTGAATATCTAGACCTTGCATCATAAATAAACCACCAACTTTAGCAAGTAAGCCCGGATGGTCAAGTGTCGCAATTTCAACCATATTTTGTTGAAGTGCTTCATTGAAAGAAATACTCACGGTATTTTCAATATCAAAATGACGCAGTTGACGTGGGATACGACGTTGCATCAGGCCTGGATACTTATCAGATTGGCTTAAGGCTTTTTTGAGCGCTTCAATAACAGTTTGCTCACGTTCAGGATCTGTTAATAAGGTGCCAAAACGGTCAAGTACAACATAAGTGTCCAAACTAAATGCAGTGGATGCAGTGATAATTCGAGCATCCTGAACATCTAGATTCATTCTGTCCAAAATAGCCACTGTGGTCGCAAACAAGTTAGGTTGATCTTGAGTGTAAATAAAGATCTGTACCGCATCTTGTGCAAATTTGCGATGTGCTCGCATCATCACCAATGGTTCTGCATTATTGCCATGTTTTAAAATGGCGCGCGTATGCCATGCGATTTCATCGGCAGATTCTTTCAGGAAATATTCATCACCGAGTTCTTGCCAAACAGTTTCTACATCGTAGAGCGCAAAATCGTTGACTAACAGTTCACTGGCCGCAAATTTGGTATCTTCAATCAGCATTGGATAGTCTACAGGACGACCCAAACCTGAACGAATCACATCACGCGCTTGTGTATACAGTTGACGCATGAGTGATGCACGCCATGTATTCCAAAGTGTCGGATTGGTTGCGTTGATATCAGCAACTGTTAAGGTGTAGAGATAGTCGAGATGTTCCATATCACCCATTTTCTCAGCAAATTCTTTCACCACATCTGGATCGGAAATGTCTTTTTTCTGAGAAGTAACGGACATCAATAGATGGTTTTGAATCAACCATGCGACAAGGTTACATTCACGTTCAGTAAACCCATGGGTACGGCAGAAATCAATTGCATCCGCAGCACCAAGTTCACTATGGTCACCACCACGACCTTTGGCGATATCATGGAAAATTGCCGCTAAATATACGATGTCACGGCGCGCCAGTCGTTGGAATACAGAGCTAACGACAGGGAAGTCCTTGGCAAATTCAGGTTCTTTAAAACGGTTTAAATTACGCAGTAATAATAGGGTATGGGCATCGACAGTATAAATATGGAACAAGTCGTATTGCATGAGTCCCATGATTTGCCCAAAGGCAGGAATATAGTTGCCGAGCACACCATACCGTTTCATCGCCACCATGGTGTCATATAAACGGTAGGGTGAGCGAATGATCGCCATAAATAAGGCTTGATGTGCAGGATTGTCACGGAAGTTTTGATCAATACGTTTTGCCGCAAGAGACAATAGACGTAAAGTTCGGGCACGAATCCCTTCAATTTCTGGACGATTCGCCAAGAGGTAGAAAATTTCTAAAATAGCACTTGGATTTTCAGAAAAAATTTTATGATGCTGCACCGCCAATTTGCCATCGACTAATTTGAAATTGGTATTGATCTCTTCAATTTTACGTTCATAGTCAGGCAAGCGCGGTGTGATGACCGATTCATTGAAATAAGCCAAGAGCATTTCATTTAACGTCGTCACTTGCTGAGCGCTACGGTAGTAACGTTTCATGAACTGTTCGATTGGATAATTCGGTGATTTGCCTTCTTCACGCTGATAGCCAAATTTAGCGGCAATGTCACGTTGATAATCAAACAGTAAGCGGTTTTCGTCGCGCTTGGTTAAGCGATGTAAATGATGGCGAATTTCCCAAAGAAAGCTTTCTGTTTCTTCAAGAACACCCAGTTCAAACTCTGAAATAAAACCTAAATGTACTAGGTCATAGATGCGATTGACACGGAAATGACGCTTAGCAATCCAACCGATTTGGTTGATATCACGGATACCACCGGGAGCATTTTTAATATCGGGCTCTAAGTTGCTTTCAGTATTGTTATGTTGAGCATAGCGTTTGGCTTGCTCTTGCATTTTTGCATCATAGAAGGTTTTATCCGTCCATGTCTGTGACACGATACGGCGTGGCCATTTGGCTAGGTGTTCATTGCCCACAATCAAACGTGCTTCGATCAGCGCTGTTGCCACGGTTAAATCATTGGTAGCTTGAGCAACACAATCATTAATGGTACGCACACTGATGCCCGGCTTGAAATTACCAACATCCCAAAGTGTTGAAATAAAGCTCGAGATGAGTTTTTCTTGTTCTGGGCTGATTTCATCTTCAGACAAAATCATGATATCGACGTCGGAGTAAGGCAGCATTTCACGGCGACCATAGCCGCCGACGGCAAACAAACCGAGATCGGTTTGGTCGAGTTCAGCATGTGTCCATAAGAACTTTAAAGCTTCATCGATCAGGTTTGATCGAGCCAAAATCACATCACGAATCGACTGTCCATTTTCAAAACATTCCTGTAGCTGATTTTCAACATCTGAGCGCCATTGGTTAATCGCCTGAATGTCGTGGTTACTTTTAATGTAATTCAGCAGAGGAAGCGTATTGATCATGAACAGTGGTCCGTTAAGGTGTTACAAACTTAGTTTTGTTGAACACTGACTTGTTGTGCAGCATGTTGAGCAAGTTCACGCGCATGATCTGTGGTTTCAGCACGTGCTGTTGCTACGCCCATACGGCGACGTTTAAAGCCTTCTGGTTTACCAAAGAGGCGTAAATCGGTGTCTGGATTAGCCAAAGCAAGATTTAAGCCAGTAAATGATAAATTGGTATCATCCACGCCTGCATAGATGACTGCGCTCGCAGCAGTACTGTGTCGAGCAGTATTCACAGGCAGACCAAGAATGGCACGTGCATGCAGTTCGAATTCGCTTTGGAATTGCGATGCAAGCGTGACAAGGCCTGTATCGTGTGGACGAGGTGATACCTCACTAAACCATACTTTATCGCCTTTGACAAACAGTTCCACCCCAAAAATGCCACATCCACCTAATGCAATGGTTACTTTATTGGCAATACGCTTGGCTTCTTCTAAAGCAAGAGCAGTCATGAGTTGTGGCTGCCAACTTTCTACATAGTCGCCAGCGTCTTGGCGGTGGCCAATCGGGTCGCAGAATGATGTTTCAATTTCACCTGTTTCTGCATTTTTTGCACGAACAGTCAGCAGAGTGATTTCAAAGTCAAAGTCAATTTGTGATTCCACAATCACTGTACCTTGATTTACACGTCCACCTGTTTGTGCATATTCCCAAGCAGCATCGACTTCATCAAAGCTTTTTACACGTGACTGTCCTTTACCCGAAGACGACATGACAGGCTTAACAAAGTTTGGATAGCCAATGTCATCGCATGCAGCACGGAACGCTTCAAGGGTATTGGCAAATCGGTAGGCTGAAGTCGGGAGTCCAAGCTCTTCGGCAGCTAGACGGCGAATCCCTTCACGGTTCATCGTCAGGTTGACAGCTTTTGCTGATGGAATTACTGTTGCGATATTTTGTTCTTCAATCTCGACCAAAACTTGAGTCGCAATGGCTTCAATTTCAGGGACAATCAAATGAGGCTTCACTTGAGAAATTAAAGCTTTAAGTGCCTCAGGATCTGCCATATTTAAAGTATGAGAAAAATGTGCAACTTGCATGGCAGGAGCATGGTCATAACGATCGGCAGCATGAACTTCTACACCCAAACGTTGCAATGAAATCACAACTTCTTTACCGAGTTCACCAGAACCTAACAGTAAGACTTTATACGCTGAAGACTGAAGTGGAGTACCAATAGTGACGCTCATGTAAATCATCCATGCTTGATTTTATGGGAATTTAAGCATAGCAGAACTTGTTCGAGAGATAAGCGAGTGTTCACATAAATAAATGATATTGTCCAACAATTTTTTTTATATCTTTATGGGTAAGCGTTCGTGTAATTATTTATTTGTGGAAAATATTAAAAAATCATATTTAGTTGTTTTTATTTAAATTCACTTTAAATATGCCTGCATTTTTTTCAGATGCAGGGAATGGCTTAAAATTCAAATTTGCACATTGAAGCGCACGGAGCTATATAGATGTTTGGCGGAAATAGGGCCAGTACAGTAATCCGAGCAGTGGTACGGTGCATATACATAAAATCAATATTAAGCCAAGATTAAGCCTAAAACGGCAGTGAAATAAAGCGCATCTGTAGCCACCGACAGAAGGTGAAATGATGAATTGAGCCATGAACTGAGGCTGAAAATACACAATAGAAAAATCAATAAAAAACCCGACAGCTGCAGAACATTGCTTAACAGACGAGGCATCGATATATGTGGAAACATCAGGCGACGTGGATGTAAGTGCAGAATCTGCTGTGTGCAGTTATATAAGCCCACAATCTTTTGTTGCTGATTTTTCTCTATATAAATGGCGCGTATCTGATCTGCAGGTTGGCAATGTACAGCGCAGAAATTAGCACTGAATAGCTGGCTTTGAATGAAGCATTCAAATATACGCTTTCGATGGGCTTTTGCAGTCCCCAACTCAATTTAGATGGTTGTCTGGAATGAATATAAATTTTGCCTTGAATAAAATGGTACTTTGCCATCTATTGGTTTTCGCTAGATTTTTTATGTTATGCGTTGACTATCTCATAAATACTGCTAATTAAAAAGCACAGGCTAATGAAGCTTGTGCTTGATGTTTTATTTGGATTGTCGCTGACTCAGCTTTAGAGATGAAAAGGTATATAGGTATAGACTAAGCCGTAAGTCAGTGCCGCAGTCAGTGTAGCAGGGACAATTTTTTTAAACTTGAAATACAAGCCTGCAAGCACAGCAAATCCAACCAACATGGCAAAGCTTTTATTTGGTGTCTCAAGCAAAGGTGGTAAGGTTGCAACCACCAACATTGAACTAATTGCGGCAATACCAATCGAGCCCAAAGCGATTTTGAGCCATAAAGAACCACGCTGCTGTGAACCTTGCTGAAATTTCTGAATTACAAAGAATGGCCCAAACCGTGATGCAAAATTCGCAATCCCGACCAAGATCCCGACCAGGATAATTTCTAGATTCATGATGCTTCACCCATATGTTCAGGATCAGGTTTTTTTAAGACATAATGTTTGAATAAACCGGCAAAAATACCAGAAGAAATACCGATAAAAATCGCAGCAGACAAGTCGATAAAGTAGCAGGCAATCGCAGAAACAATAATTGTAACCGTGACCACAAATGTATGTTTTTTCTCAAATGCGGCAAGTAAAAAGCTTAAAAACAATGCAGGCAGCAGGAAGTCGAGTGCGGCTTGTAAAAATTGTGGAAGGTTGCTGACTTGATCGGCAAATAAACCGCCTAAAAATGAGCCTGTTGCCCATGACAGCCAACTAAATAAGCTGAGTCCTAACATCCAAGATTCTGACCATTCTTGACGACGTTGCGACAGTTTGATCATACCTGATGCGAAAACTTCGTCAGTTAAACCCCAAGCCCAAACTGCAGTTTTCTTTAAATTGAGTCGGTCTTGAATCAGGTTTTGTAAGGCAGGGCCATAGAGTAAATGGCGGATATCGAGGGCAATTACAGTAAGAGCAGTCATCCAAATAGATGTTCCACTTCCAAGTAAAGCAACGACGAGAAACTGACTGGCACCTGCATACATGGAGCATGATAAAAATAAGGCTTCCCACGCAGTGAAACCAAATTGAGTCGCAGAAACCCCAAATGCAAAAGAAACAGGAAGATAGGTAAAGATAATGGCTTGACTATCTTTAGCACCTTGCCAAAAACCCGCAGGCTGAACTGTAGGAAGTTTGTGCTCAGACACGACACACCTTTGAAAGAGTTGAACAACAGGTCAAATGATGATTGAGTATTGTACTCGAATTCACTAGCATATTGCCGAATATGTTTGCTGAAATGAGCCGGATATGCAGAGGTTAAAGATGCGTGGGATACTGATTGTTTCATTATTGAGCAGCACGGTGTTGTTGCAGGCCTGTGGTAATGATGGAGCTGAACAAGCTCAAGTCGAAATTAAAGCAGCACCTAAATTAACCAATGATGCAACGGAGTATGCTGCCAAAGCTTGGGCGTTTATCAATGAAGTCGATCCGATTGTTTATGCAAAGCAAGTCGATCAGATGGAAGAGAAAGTTCGTATTCCAGCGCGTAAATTGAGTACCGAATGGCGTATCAATGTCAAAATGACCGATTCTGTGACTGAAGGTAAATATGCACTGTGTCGTAAAGCTTTAACAAGTCTGGAAATTTGGGCACGTGAAAGTATTGATCAGAGTTCGACTGTTGCACAAAAGCAAGCAGATTATGAGCGTGATAAAAATCAATGCAAAGGTGCGATTGAAAACCCTGAACTCGGAAATACCGATCCGAAAAAAGTAGGCGTTTAACTCGATCAAAGCAGTGAATTTTCACTGCTTTTTTTTGGAAAATATCAAAAAACAAGAATAAATCTATAATAGAGGATTGGAAAATTCTCCTAAAAACATTGCTATTTCATATAAAAAATAAATCAGACTGCTGTCTTTGTGTTGAGCTTAGTTTCAAATTTACATGTTTATTTTTTGAATTTAAATAGATAAAGCATTGATAATGAATTGTAAAAATATCTTTTGAGAAAAATTTATTGTTAAAAACTCCCCATTATAGAACGCTAGTCGTCTGACTTTCTCTTTAATTAATATCTTTAAAATATTAATAATACAAAGTATGAATAATGTAATAAAAAATTAAAATTATCATTATTTGATAAATTGTGTAAAAATAACTGCGTATAAGATGAAGTATGTAAATTAAATTAAAGACGTTGAATAGGTGATTAAGATGAAAAAAACATTAATGATGTTATCGGTTTTGGCCGTTTTGACTACAGCAGTCAATGTACAAGCAGCGACTGAAGACAAATCAGAAGCATCAACTCAAGAAGTTGCAGCATGTACAAATGGTTTTGACAGTGTAAATGTTTGCCAATTATTGTCTTGATCAAAACTCGATAAAGTGAAGTGCCACAAATAAAAGCAAAATAACTATAAAGAATCATTCTGGTGCAATTAAATGCACTTATTTAAATCACAAATGTCAGACATCATGCACAGGAAGTGCATGAGCAATCTGATGTAACTGTGCTAGATCTAAAATTTCAATTTGTTTAAACGCAACATGAAGCACCTGCATTTTTTCCAACTGCTGAAGCTCCTGATTAACGGATTGTCTTGAGCAATTCATCAGTTGCGCGAGTTGTTCCTGCGAGATGT
This sequence comes from Acinetobacter sp. YH12129, assembly GCF_013418685.1. Taxonomy (NCBI): domain Bacteria; kingdom Pseudomonadati; phylum Pseudomonadota; class Gammaproteobacteria; order Moraxellales; family Moraxellaceae; genus Acinetobacter; species Acinetobacter sp. YH12129. Next base: position 3,207 of record NZ_VPBP01000046.1, on the reverse strand, counting down.
GTATGGTGTGTTGCTCAATTTCCAAATGATTTCCATATCCATTTAAAATAAACAGCAGACGCTGTGCGAGACGTTGACTTAAACTTTGCGTTTGTAAGGCTATGAGTTCCATAAAGGCATAGCGAAGTTTTTGACTGGTGAGCTGGGCAATATGAAACCAAAACTCAGGGTGTTGTTGTAATAATTGCTGAATTGCTTGAGCCGGTAAGTGTAATAAGGTGGACTTTTTGGTACAGATGGCATCGTGAGAACGTGGTAATTGGTCAACCAAGGATATTTCGCCAAACCACATAATCGGCTCAGCAATGGCGGCAATCGCTTCTTTGCCATGAATATCAATATAGCCTAAGCGAACTGCGCCTTCTAAGACCGCATACATACCATTAAAACGCTGTCCTGATAAAAAAACACGTGCGTCTTTTTCGAAAGTTAAGGTCAGGGCATGGCGGCAGATAAAGTCTTGGAAGGAAATATTTAAGCCTGAATACCACACATTTTTATTGAGTTGATGCACATATTGAGCGTCCAGCACAGCATATCCTTATTTTATGGTCCAACTTGTCTATTAGATGACAACTTTATTGATGCATTTTTTATATAGTGAAATGAGTGAATGAACAAGGAGTAAGTTGATGAGCAAACTTGAAAAGCTGCTAAGCCAATATGCAGCATATCATTTGGATCGAAAAAATGTGCTGACACATTTTGTGGGTATTCCGCTTATTGTATTTTCGATTATGTGTCTAACCGCACGAGCAGGGCTGATGATTTCAGGTTTTGAACTGACCCTTGCATTGTTGTTGATTATTGCCAGTGTCATTTATTACCTGAGTTTAGATAAAATTTTCGGTTTGATTATGCTTTTGGTGTTTGCCGTCACATATCCCTTAGCCTTAATGATCGCAAAAATGAGCCTTATGTCATGGTTGATCTGGAGTGTGGGGATCTTTGTTGTGGGTTGGATCATCCAATTTATCGGTCATTATTATGAAAAGAAAAAGCCTGCGTTTATGGATGATGTTATTGGCTTGGCAATAGGGCCTTTATTTGTCCTAGCAGAATTTGTGTTTCTACTCGGCTTTCGTAAAGAGCTTGAACAACGCATGTTGACAGAAGCAAGAAGACAGCGTGCAGAGATGGATGCAAAAGCATTACATATTGCTCAACCATAAATGAGTTGAATAAAAAAGCCGGATAATTCCGGCTTTTTTTGCGATGTGTTGATTCTCAACTGTTTAGGATTTCACAGCAACTTTATGTTGTTCCGCTGCGACCTTTTGTGCAGCGATTTTTGCTTTTGCGTCAGTATTTGCAGCTTTGGCAGCATGGGCTGAAGTTTTAGCTTCTGATTTTGCTTGTGTTGCAAGATGCTGTGCTTGAGCTGCATCATGTTTTGCTAATTTTTGATTATGTTTCACTTTACTCTGAGCCAATTGGCTGGCTTGTTTTGCATCGTGTCGAGCGACTTTTGCATCATGCTGTGCAACTTGTGCTGCATGTGTAGCAGTACGGTCCTGATGTTTTGCATCTTTAGCAATGGAAACACAAGTACCACCTTTATGGTTTGCACCTGTGCCACCTGTAAGTTTGGTGCCTTGTGGACATGCAAACGCAGTTACACTAAGCATTGTAAAGATACCTGCTGTTAGAATTTTGCTGATTTTTTTCATTGCTATTGTTCTATGAAAATAGGCATTAGTGCCTATGAGTAAATTTATAGCAGAACGGTAGCGATTTAAGTCGTTGCACTGTGGTGACTCAGCAACCAAATCATGTATTCGTGTCGATATAATTTTGTTTTTAAGCAGGTTTTAAGTTTTTAAATATGCTTATTTTTTGGCTTCATCATTTGCCTAAAATTAAAGAAGCCAGCAAATTGCTGGCTTCTTATGGGTGCTGTTTTATACGTTAAAACGGAAGTGTAAAACATCGCCATCTTGAACGATGTATGTTTTACCTTCTAAACGCCATTTACCTGCTTCTTTAGCGCCAGCTTCACCATTGTATTGAACGAAGTCGTTGTAGGCAACACATTCAGCACGAATAAAGCCTTTTTCGAAGTCAGTGTGAATCACACCTGCAGCTTGAGGTGCAGTTGCACCAATTTTTACTGTCCAAGCACGAACTTCTTGTACACCAGCTGTGAAGTATGTTTGAAGGCCGAGTAAGCCATAACCTGCACGAATAACTACGTTTAGACCAGGTTCTTCCATGCCTAAAGCTTCAAGGAATTCCGCACGGTCTTCGTCTTCAAGTAATGAAATTTCTGCTTCGATTTGGTTGCAAAGTGGAACCACAATCGCATTTTCTTCAGCAGCTAATTTTTGTACTGCTTCTAAGTGAGGGTTATTTTCGAAACCATCTTCTGCAACGTTGGCAATATACATGGTTGGTTTAAGGGTTAAGAAGCCATAACCACGCACCAATTTACGTTCATCTTCATCAAGGTCAGCTGCACGCGCAGGTTTACCTTCATCCAGTAAAGGTAAGATTTTGTCTAAAACAGCTTTGGTCGCAATCGCTTCTTTATCGCCACCTTTTGCAGATTTTGCTAGACGTGTAATTGCTTTAGAAACAGCTTCTAAGTCAGCAAGTGCAAGTTCAGTGTTGATTGTTGCGATATCGTCAAGTGGGTCAATTTTGCCATTTACGTGAATGACATTCTCGTCTTCAAAACAACGTACAACATGTGCAATAGCATCCGTTTCACGAATGTTGGCTAAGAATTGGTTACCAAGGCCTTCACCTTTAGATGCACCAGCAACGAGACCTGCGATATCCACAAATTCCATCGTGGTTGGGACAACACGTTGTGGGTTTACAATTTCAGCAAGTTTATCCATACGTGGGTCAGGTACAGGTACAATCCCAGTATTTGGCTCAATTGTACAGAATGGGAAGTTTTCAGCAGCAATCGCAGCTTTGGTTAATGCGTTGAAAAGCGTTGATTTACCAACGTTCGGCAGGCCGACAATACCACAGTTAAAACCCATGAAATAACTCACAAAGTATTATAAAAAAATTGTGGATGATTTTACATGAAAGCCATAATAAAGTCAGGTGATATGGGCAGGAGAATGTATAAGTTGACAAAAATAACTAATCATGCGAAAAGGTTTTTTTAGTTAACAGATGTTCACACATGCCTCGGATTGTTTCTGTACCACTTAGTTTAGAACAGCGAGAACGACTCATTTTTCTGGCCAA